>NZ_JBXAOE010000011.1:0-260893 GCF_058802485.1 Cupriavidus sp. GW822-FHT02D05
TTCTTTGTTTTGTCTCCACCCTCTTTGCCGGTCAAAGAAAAGTGACCGGCAGCCCCCGCAGGGGGATGTCGTATGGCTCTTGGGTCCAAAAACCAACGCCGCAACAAAAATCACCAACGAAAAGAGCAAGAGCCAACGGTTCTGCCCTTGCGCACAAACACCCCCTTACCCCTCCCTCACCAACTGCGGCAAAACCGGCAACTCCCCCGCCACCTCCGCAATCATCCTCCGCATCCACATCACATCCGGCGCAGCATGACACCGCTCATGCCACAGCTGATAAAACCGCATCCGCGGAAACGCCACCGGCGAAGGCACCATCTTCAGCGGCAGGTACTGCGCATAATGCGCGGCAAACTGCCGCCCCGTGGTGAACACCATATCGGTCTTCATCAACACATACGGCACCAGCCCGAAATACGGCAACGTGACCTGGATATTGCGCTTGTACCCCTGCTCAGCCAGCGCCTGGTCGATCATGCTGCGCTGCATCGAGGCATAGGGCGCCGGCGCCAGGTGCGGCATCTCCAGGTAGTGCTTGAGGGTCAGCCCCTTGCGCGCCAGCGGATGCTGCGCCCCCAGCATGCACACCACCTCATCGTCGAACAGCGACGAAATATGCAGATGCTCCGGTGGCGACAGCCAGTTGCCGACCACGATGTCGAGTTGCCCTTGCTCCAGGCTGTCGAGGAAGTCGCTCGATGACGTCATCGGGTGCACGAACAGCTTGGCGCCGGGCGCCAGCCGGCGCACGCGCTCGACGATGTTGGGCAGGAAGAAGGCGTCCAGGTAGTCCGGCGCGCCCAGGTGAAAGGTACGGGTCGTGGTGGCCGGGTCGAAATGCTGGGGCGGCCGGGCGATGCGGTCCATGGCCGCCAGGCTCTGTTCGGCCAGCTGCAGCAGCTCGCGGCCGCGCTCGGTCGGCACCATGCCGCTCTTGCCGCGCACCAGGATGGCATCCCCCGTGATTTCCCTTAGCCGCTTGAGCGTATTGCTGATGGCGGGCTGCGACTGGCCGAGGCGGACCGCGGTGCGGGTCACGCTCTGCTCGGTGAGCAGAGTGTGCAGCACCCGCAGCAAATAGGTGTCGAGATGGTCGCGTCCGTGCATGGCGAGGGGGCGCCTGGCGCGCTTTGCGGCCGGTGGCGTGGGGAATGGGAACGGCGCATAGTGTATGTCACGCACCCCGTCATTGGTCAAATCCGGTGGCCGCCGCCCTCGCCGGCCGCCAGAACGCTCTCCCCGCTTGATGGGGCATATCACCTGGGCCGAATATTGCATCATCGGCGTCAGTGCTATGTTTGGCCCCATCCACAAAGAGAGAAGACACCATGGAGACGCAAACCATCCGCTTTTACCACCGGGGCAAGGTCACGGAGGTCGCAGACGCCCCCGTTACCCGCACCGTGCTGCAGTACCTGCGCGAGGACGCGCGCTGCACGGGCACCAAGGAGGGCTGCGCCGAAGGCGATTGCGGGGCATGCACCGTGGTGCTGGGCGAGCTGGGCGAAAACGGCCAGGTCGAGTTCAAGGCGGTCAATGCCTGCATCCAGTTCCTGCCCACGCTGGACGGCCGCGCGCTGATCACTGTGGAAGACTTGCGCCAGGCCGACGGCGCGCTGCACCCGGTGCAGCAGGCGATGGTGGAGTGCCATGGCTCCCAGTGCGGTTTCTGCACCCCCGGCTTTGTGATGTCGCTGTGGGCGCTGTACCAGCAAAAATCCGAGGACGCCGGCACCGGCCGCGCCCCGGCGCGCGAGGCCATCTGCGACGCCCTGACCGGCAACCTGTGCCGCTGCACCGGCTACCGCCCCATCATCGAAGCTGGCCAGCGCATGATGGCGCTGCCTGCGCCGCAGGCCAGCAAGCTGGACCCGCGCCAGATCGCCGACACGCTGCGCGCGCTGCAGCGCGACGACACCTTCCACTACAGCGCCGAAGGCCAGCACTTCTACGCGCCCCGCACCGCCTCGGCTTTTGCCGCCATCAAGGCCGCCGAGCCCGGCGTGCGCATCCTGGCCGGCAGCACCGACGTGGGGCTGTGGGTGACCAAGCAGTTCCGCGAACTGGGCAACCTGCTATACGTGGGCCAGGTGGCTGACCTGAACGGCATCCGCGAAATCGATGGCGCCCTGGAAATCGGCGCGGCGGTCTCGCTGGAGCGCGCCTACGCCGCGCTGAACGACGTCCATCCCGAGCTGGAGGAATTGTGGAAGCGTTTCGCTTCCCTGCCGATCCGCAATGCCGGCACGCTGGGCGGCAATATCGCCAACGGCTCGCCGATCGGCGACTCCATGCCCGCGCTGATCGCACTTGGCACCGAAGTGGTGCTGCAGCGCGGCGACGTGCGCCGCACCCTTGCGCTGGAAGACCTCTACCTGGCCTACCAGAAGACCGCCATGGCCGAAGGCGAGTTCGTCGCGGCGCTGCGCGTGCCGCTGGCCGGGCCGGAGCACTTCCGTACCTACAAGCTGTCAAAACGCTTTGACGAAGACATTTCCGCTGTCTGCGCGGCCTTTGCGCTGACACTGGAAAACGGCGTGATCCGCCATGCGCGCGTGGCCTTCGGCGGCATGGCTGCCACGCCCAAGCGCGGGGCACTGACGGAAGCCGCGCTGATCGGCCAGCCCTGGACCGAAGCCAGCGCCCGCGCAGCCATGAGCGCGCTGGCGCGGGACTTCACGCCGTTGTCCGATATGCGCGCCACCGCCGCGTACCGCAGCCGCGGCGCCGCCAACCTGCTGTACCGCTTCTGGCTGGAAACGCGCGCCGACGCGCTGCCCGCCGCCGCCGTCAATGTCCGCGCCATCGGCGCGGGCGCGGCCACCGCCACCGCTACCGCGTAAGGAGAGATCGGCATGAACAAGCAAACCGAACCCTTCCTGCTCGACGCCGCGAGCGAAGCCAGGACCGCCATTTCGACGCAGCAAGTGGGCGTCTCGCGCCCGCACGAATCAGCCCACCTGCACGTGGCCGGCACGGCAACCTACACCGACGACATCCCCGAGCTGGCAGGCACGCTGCATGCCGCGCTCGGCATGAGCACACGCGCCCATGCTCGCGTCAAGTCGATCTCGCTCGACAAGGTGCGCGCCGCGCCGGGCGTGGTGGCGGTGCTGACCGCCGAGGACATTCCCGCCGCCAACGAATGCGGCCCGATCATCCACGACGACCCGATCCTGGCCAACGGCCTTGTGCAGTTCATCGGCCAGCCGATCTTCGTGGTGGTGGCCACCTCGCACGATGCCGCGCGCCGTGCCGCCCGCCTGGGTGCGATCGAGTACGAAGACCTGGCGCCGGTGCTGTCGCCCGAGGCCGCGCACCAGGCCGGCAGCTATGTGCTGCCGCCGATGCACCTCACGCGCGGCGAGCCGGCCAGCCATATCGCCGCCGCCGTGCATCGGGACAAGGGCAATATCCGCCTGGGCGGCCAGGAGCAGTTCTACCTGGAAGGCCAGATCGCTTACGCCGCGCCCAAGGAAAACGACGGTATGCATGTGTGGTGCTCGACCCAGCATCCCACCGAAATGCAGCATGCGGTGGCGCATATGCTGGGCTGGCACGCGCACCAGGTGCTGGTGGAGTGCCGCCGCATGGGCGGCGGCTTCGGCGGCAAGGAATCGCAATCGGCCATGTTCGCCTGCTGTGCCGCGCTGGCTGCCTGGAAGCTGCTGTGCCCGGTCAAGCTGCGCCCGGACCGCGATGACGACATGATGATCACCGGCAAGCGCCACGACTTCGTCTTCGACTACGAAGTCGGCCACGATGCCGACGGCCGCCTCGAGGGCGTGTCGGTGGAAATGGTTTCGCGCGCCGGCTTCTCGGCCGACCTGTCCGGCCCGGTGATGACCCGCGCCATCTGCCATTTCGACAACGCCTACTGGCTGCCGAACGTGCAGATCGACGGTTACTGCGGCAAGACCAACACGCAGAGCAACACTGCCTTTCGTGGCTTCGGCGGCCCGCAGGGTGCCTTTGCCATGGAGTACATCCTCGACAACGTGGCACGCACCGTGGGCCGCGATGCGCTCGACGTGCGCCGCGCCAACCTGTACGGCAAGACCGAGCGCAACGTCACGCCTTACGGCCAGACCGTGGAAGACAACGTCATCCACGAACTGCTCGACGAACTCGAAGCGACCAGCGCCTACCGCGCGCGCCGCGAGGCCACGCGCGCGTTCAACGCCACCAGCCCGGTGCTCAAGAAGGGCATCGCCATCACCCCGGTGAAGTTCGGCATTTCCTTCAACGTGGCCCACTTCAACCAGGCCGGCGCGCTGGTGCACGTGTACAACGACGGCTCGGTGCTGGTGAACCACGGCGGCACCGAGATGGGCCAGGGCCTGAACACCAAGGTGGCGATGGTGGTGGCGCATGAGCTTGGTATCCGGCTCGAACGCGTGCGCGTAACCGCGACCGATACCAGCAAGGTGGCCAACACCTCGGCCACCGCCGCCTCCACCGGCACAGACCTGAACGGCAAGGCCGCGCAGGACGCCGCGCGGCAGATCCGCGAGCGGCTGGCGGCGTTTGCCGCGCGCCAGGCCGGCGTGGACGCCAACAGCGTGCAGTTCGGCGACGACCTGGTGGTCGCGGGCGAACTCCGCCTGGACTTCAGCGACCTGGCACGGCAAGCCTACGTGGCACGCGTGCAGCTGTGGTCCGATGGCTTCTACACCACGCCCAAGCTGTACTGGGACCAGTCCAAGCTGCAAGGGCGGCCGTTCTATTACTTCGCCTATGGCGCGGCGTGCTCGGAAGTGCTGGTGGACACGCTCACCGGCGAATGGCGCCTGCTGCGCGCCGACGTGCTGCACGACGCCGGCCGCTCGCTCAACCCGGCCATCGACATCGGCCAGGTAGAGGGTGGGTTTATCCAGGGCATGGGCTGGCTGACCACCGAGGAACTGTGGTGGAACAAGGACGGCAAGCTGATGACGCATGCGTCCTCCACCTACAAGATCCCGACCGTCAACGACTGCCCGGAAGACTTCTACGTGCGGCTGTTCGAGAACGACAATGCGGAAGACAGCATCCATCGGTCCAAGGCCGTGGGCGAGCCGCCGCTGCTGCTGCCGTTCTCGGTGTTCTTCGCGATCCGCGACGCGGTGGCCAGCGTCGCGGACTACAAGGTGAACCCGCCGCTGGTGGCGCCCGCGACCAGCGAGGCAATCCTGGATGCGGTGGACGCGGTGCGGGCGGTGCGGGTGGTGCAGTAGGAGACAGCGGCTTGCGGATGCGCCCGCCCTCTCCCACGGGCCATCTTCGCTGAAGACCGAAATGAAGTAACGAAGTAACAAGCTGAAGTAACAAGCTGAAGTAACAAGCTTCACCCAGAGCATCAACCTAAAAAGGCATCACCATGCAGGACGCGCCCCTCAAACCCTTCCGCTTCGCCGACGCCACCCGCTGGGTGCGCGCGGGCGTGCCGGTGGCGATGGTCACCATCGCCGAGGTGAAAGGCTCCGCCCCGCGCGAGGCGGGCGTGCGCATGCTGGTGACCGCCAACGAACTGGTCGGCACCATCGGCGGCGGCCATCTCGAGTGGCGCGGCATGGAGATCGCCCGCACCATGCTGGCCGAGCGCGACGCGATGCGGCAGATCGTGCGCATCCCGCTGGGCCCGGCGCTGGGACAATGCTGCGGCGGCGTGGTGCTGCTCGCCTTCGAGGTGTTGGGCGAAGCCGACCTGCCGTGGCTGGACGCGGTGCAGGCCGCGTTCGGCACCGGACGCGCGCTGATGCGCACGGTGCCGCGCACCGGCGCGGTGCAACACGCCGCAGCGCCAGCGCTGCTGCCCTCGGTGGCCTTGCAGGCGGACGGCGGCTGGACCGACACCCTGGTGCCGGACGCGCTGCACGTGGTGCTGTTCGGCGCCGGCCACGTGGGCCATGCGCTGGTCAAGGTGCTGGCCAACCTGCCGTGCCAAGTGCACTGGGTGGATGAGCGCGACACCTTGTTCCCCGCCGACCTGCCCGACAACGTCACCCCGGAAGCCAGCGACATCCCCGAAGCCGTGGTCGACCATGCGCCGGCCGGCAGCTACTTCCTGGTGATGACGCACAGCCACGCGCTGGACCAGACGCTGTGCGAGCGCATCCTGCGGCGCGACGACTTCGCCTACTTCGGCCTGATCGGTTCCAAGACCAAGCGCGCGCGCTTCGAGCACCGCATGGCGGAGCACGGGATTGACCCTTCCCGCTTTGCGGAAATGACGTGCCCGATGGGCGTCTGCGGCATCACGGACAAGGCTCCGGCTATGATTGCGGTTGCCATCGTCGCCCAGTTGCTGCAGGTTCGCGACCAGCGCCTCGCCCATCTGGGCGCGCTCGTCGCCAGCCGCGGCGGCAAAGCGACGAGCTCGACGCAAACCAAGACCGCAAAAGGAACCCCATGACGCTCGATGCCGCGCTCGCAGACCGTATCCGCCAGACGCCCAAGGCGGAACTGCACGTCCACATTGAAGGCACGCTCGAGCCTGAGCTGATCTTCCGGCTGGCCCAGCACAACAAGGTCAAGTTGCCGTACGCCAGCGTGGAAGCCCTGCGCGAGGCCTACGCCTTCACCGACCTGCAATCCTTCCTCGACATCTATTACGCCGGCGCCAGCGTGCTGCTGACCGAGGACGATTTCTTCGACATGACGATGGCCTACGTGCAGCGTGCCGTCGCCGACAACGTGCGCCACGCCGAGATCTTCTTCGACCCGCAGACCCATACCGAGCGCGGCGTGCCGATCCATGTGGTGATCGACGGCATTTCCGACGCGCTCGCCCAGGCCCGCACGCAGTACGACTTCTCCAGCAGCCTGATCCTTTGCTTCCTGCGCCACCTCTCCGAGGAAGACGCTTTCGCCACGCTGGAAGCCGCGCTGCCTTACCGCGACCGCTTCGTCGGCATCGGGCTGGATTCCTCCGAGCAGGGCAACCCGCCGGAGAAGTTCGCCCGCGTGTTTGCCCGCGCCCGCGAGCTCGGCCTGCACCTGGTGGCGCATGCCGGCGAGGAAGGCCCGGCGCAATACGTGACCGACGCGCTCGACATCCTCAAGGTGGAGCGCATCGATCACGGCGTGCGCGCCATCGACGACCCGGCACTGGTCGAGCGGCTGGCCCGCGAGCGCGTGGCGCTCACGGTATGCCCGCTGTCCAACCAGAAGCTCAAGGTCTACCCCGACCTGCGCGACCACTCCCTGCACCGCCTGCTGGAAGCCGGCGTGCTGGTCACGCTGCACTCGGACGACCCCGCCTATTTCGGCGGCTATATGAACGCGAACTGGGAAGCCACTTTCGAAGCCTTGCCGCTGACCGCGGCCGATGGCCACAAGCTGGCGCGCAACAGTTTCGAGGCGTCGTTCCTGCCCGCCTCGCAAAAGACTGCCTTCCTCGCCGAAGTCGACCACTTCTGGCAATCCCCCTTGCCCGCCGCGGCCTCCACGGCCTGAAGCGCGGCTCACACCAAGATGCCGGCGCGCCATGCGCGCGCCGGCGCATGACGAGACATCGATATGACGACCACGCCCCCCACCCAGTCCATCACCCGCGCCATCCGTGGCCGCGTGCTGCACTTCCTGCGCGACCCCCAGTTTCATGACGACGCGTATCAGTATTGGGAAGACGGGGTGCTGATCGTCACCGCCGGGCATGTCGCCGCGGTTGGCAACCATGCCGACCTGGCCGACCAGATCCCGGCTGGCGCCGAAGTGATCGACCGCCGCGGCAAGCTGATCGTGCCGGGCTTTATCGACACGCACGTGCACTACCCGCAGACCGACATCATCGCCTCGCCCTCGCCCGGCCTGCTGCACTGGCTGGAGACCTATACCTTCCCCGAGGAGCGCCGCTTTGCCGAGCCGGAATATGCGGCGGCCGTGGCCGGCTTCTTCGCCGACGAGTTGCTGCGCAATGGCACCACCAGCGCCGTGGCCTGGAGCACCGTGCATACGGCCTCGGCCGATGCGCTGTTTGCCGAAGCCGACCGCCGCAACCTGCGCCTGGTCACCGGCAAGGTGATGATGGACCGCAACTGCCCCGAATTCCTGCGCGACACCGCCGAGTCCGGCGCGCGCGATTCGGCCGACCTGATCTCGCGCTGGCACGGCAAGAACCGCCTGTCGTACGCCATTACGCCGCGCTTCGCGCCCACCTCCAGCGAAGCGCAGCTGCAAGCCTGCGGCGAGTTGGCCAAGGCCTACCCGGACGCCTTCATCCAGACCCACGTGGCGGAAAACCGCGACGAAGTGAAATGGGTGGCCGAGCTGTTCCCGCAAGCCCGCAGCTATCTGGACATCTACGATCACTACGGCCTGCTGCGCCCGGGCGCGCTGTACGGCCACGCCATCTACCTCGACCAGGACGACCGCAAGCGGCTGGCCGACAGTGGCGCGGCGGTGGCGCACTGCCCCACCTCCAACCTGTTCCTGGGCAGCGGCTTCTATGACTTCCACCAGTCGGATGCGCACCGCCTCAATGTGACGCTCGCCACCGACGTGGGCGGAGGCACCTCGTTCTCGATGCTGCGTACCATGAACGCCGCCCACAAGGTGGCGCGCATGGGCGGCTACCACCTCACCGCGCTGCGCATGTTCTACCTGGCCACCCGCGCCGCCGCCGACGCACTGGGCTGGAGCGAGCGCGTGGGCAGCTTCACCCCGGGCTGCGAGGCTGACTTCATCGTGCTCGATCCGCAGGCCACGCCGCTGATCGCGCGCCGCAGCGAGCGCTCGGAAACGCTGGAAGAGCAGTTGTTCGCCTTCGCCATGCTGGGTGACGACCGCGTCATCGGCGAGGTGTATGTGATGGGCGAGCCGGCGAGCGCGCCAGCCTCCGCCGCGCACTAATCATCACTTTTAACAAGGTGGCACCGGGTCCGGCCTCGCGGGCTTGACCCGGATCAACACCCCTGTCATGCAATACTTCTAAGCTGTCACATCATCGGCCGCCCTGTGGCCGTGCACCGCCAGTCTCGGGCCCAGCCCGACCCCGCGTTCGACAACTGAAGGTTTTTGCATGATTGCCACGCAGCAAGCTTCCTTTCCGGAGCCGATTTCCCCTGACGTCCCCCTGCCCTCGCGCAAGATCATCCGCGGCTGGCTGATCCCGCTTGGCGCGCGCAGCACGCCGCGCGCGCTGGCGCTGTTCGCGCTGGACACCGCGCTGTTCCTGGCCGCGCTGGCCGGGGTGGTGCTGTTCTCCCACTGGCTCGCCAAGCTGGCCGCCAGCGTGGCAACGGGGCTGATCATCGCCCGCCTGTTCATCATCGGCCACGATGCCTGCCACCAGAGCCTGACGCCCCGGCGTGGCCTGAACAAATGGCTGGGCCGGCTGACCTTCCTGCCGTCGCTCACGCCTTACAGCCTGTGGGAAGTGGGCCATAACGTGGTTCACCACGGTTACTCCAACCTCAAGGGCTTCGACTTCGTCTGGCAGCCTTACTCGCTCGAGGAATTCCAGGCCCTGCCGCGCTGGCGCCGTGCGCTGGAGCGGGTCTACCGCACCGGCTTTGGCGCGGGCCTGTACTACCTGGTCGAGATCTGGTGGTTCAAGATGTTCTTCCCCAGCCGCCGCCAGATGCCCACGCGCCGCGCCGTCTTCATGTGGGACTGCACGCTGGTGGCGCTCTTCGGCGTGGCCTGGATCGGTGCGCTGGCGTGGCTGGCCATCGCCACCGGGCAGTCGGTGGCGCTGCTGGTCGGGCTGGGCTTCGGGCTGCCGTTCCTGGTCTGGAATTTCACCGTGGGCTTCGTGCTCTACGTGCACCACACCCACACCAGCGTGGCCTGGTACGACACCAAGGCCATGTGGGCGCGTGCCCAGCCCTTCGTCTCCACCACCGTGCACCTGCGCTTTCGCTATGGCATCGGCGCGGCGCTGCACCACATCATGGAGCACACCGCGCACCACGTGGACATGAGCGTGCCGCTGTACCGCCTCAAGCGCGCCCAGGCGCTGCTGGAGCATGCGCTGCCGGGCCGCATCATCATCCAGAACTTCACCTGGCGCTGGTATTTCCATACCGCGCGCCGCTGCAAGCTGTACGACTTCAAGGCACTCTGCTGGACGGACTTCCGCGGCCGGCAGACCAGCGCCAACGCGCCAGTGCCGGCATAACCCACCACCACCCCCACCACCTGCCGCAGCCGCCCTGGCTGCGGTTTGTCTTTTGGGACGCGTAATACTCAATTACAAAGTCTTTCCGCGCGCTTGTCCCGCACAGCGGCGCTTGCCTCGTTAAGCAAGGTATCGGTCCCAAGGTCATTGCGCATCCCGACCCGGGGCCGCCCCTTGGACAACGCCCGAGCGCAAATCAGCGCCGACAGGACAAACAGGACAAAGACAAATGGCAATCAGCAAACCCCATGCGCCGGCACGCCGCCGCCTGCTCCGCGCCGCCCTGCCGGCGCTCGCCTCGCTGGCGGTGCTCGGCAGCCTTGCCGGCTGCGTGACCGAGCGCGTGGTAGTACGCCAGCCGGCGCCTGCGCCACCCCACCAGATGGTCCGCAACATGCCGCCGCCGGTGCACGAAGACCGCGGCCCCGCGCCTGCCTACGGCTGGAACTGGGTGCCGGGCCACTGGAAGTGGGAAGGCAACGACTGGTTCTGGGTGCACGGCCGCTGGGTCCAGCAGGCGGTGCCGGTGATGCCGCCCGTGATCGTGGAACAGATCACGGTTGCCCCGCCCGCGCAGCATGCCTACTGGGTGCCCGGGCATTGGGTCTGGCGCTTCGAGGGTGGCGGCTGGGTCTGGATGAAGGGCGCCTGGCACGGCTAAGCCCCGCACGGGCCCGCCGCCCATGGCGGCATGGCTCAGACCTGAGGCCCGGTGGCGCCGGCATGATTACTTAGGCGTCGCCACCATCTTCCCGCCCTGCTCCGCCATGCGCGCGCGCATGGCGTCGGCCGAGCCGATCTGATGGAACAGCGGCCCGCCCGGGGCGAAGCTGTCGGCCGTGGCAAGCCGGCCGACCACCACCGGCTCGAAGCCTGCATCGCGCACCAGTTGCTCGCCGATGCGCAGGGCCTTCGGATCATCGGCGGCGATCGGCACCGCGATCAGGCCCTCGGCCCGGTGGTTCTGATTGGCGAAGTTGGTGGCGCCCATGAAATTGAAAGCGCGCACGATACGCGCGCCGCGCAGGTACTTTGCGGTGGTGATGCCGATGCCCTTGCGCATCGCCTCTTCGGCAACAGCGCCATCGCGCGCACGCACGGCGTTGGTCGCATCCACCACCACTTTGCCGGCAAAGGCCTTGCCATACTCCGCCGATATCTCAGGCAACGCCTTGTAAGGGACGGCAAGAAAAATCACGTTGGAAAACGCCAGCGCCTCGGCCACCGTGCCCGCGCGGGCAAGCGGGCCAAGTTTTTCGACCAGCGGCTTGAGTTCATCCGGGTGGCGCGAGGAGAACAGGACGGGATGGCCTGCCTTCACCCACAGGCCGCCTACCGTGCTGCCGATGCGGCCCGAGCCAATCACGCCGATGGGCACGAGGGCGCTGTCCCGGCTAGCCTGCGCGCGCAAGCGCGAGGGCGAGATCCCCAGCCACATCGCCAGCAACGCCAGGCTCACGCTGCCGGTGAGCAGGCGGCGCTGCCGGCTGATGGTTTCGATGCGCTCTGGAAACGGCATGGCGGACTCCTCGATCCGATGACCATCAAACATCGTGGTGCTGCAACACAGCAAGCGGGTGCGGTGCACTTGGCACGCCTTCAAACTCTAGGCGAAAAATGCAGCGCGCGCCGCCGCCCCGTTGCCGCCGCGTGATCGATTTGGCGCTTGCCACCCTGTGCACTACAGTAAGTAGCACTTGCATCACCCGCGATCCCCCGCCCTTGCGTCCTTGTCCCCACGGAGACGGTAATGGCCCCCGCCCTCCCCTGTCCGCGCCGCTCAAGGCTCGCGCCGGCCGCGCAGCGTAGGGCAGCCGCATGCGCACAGGTGGCGCGGGCGGCGCGGGTGGCCCTGGCGGCGCTGGCTGCAGGCGCACCGGCGGGCGTGGCCGCCCAGACGCCGCAGCCAGCGCCTGGCGACGAGGTCCACAACCTGCGCGAGGTCACCGTGGTCGCGCCCGCGCCGCTGCCGTCGTTCTCCATCCCGCGCGAGGCGTTTCCCGGCAATGTGCAAACCGCGACGGACGCCGACATGGAGCGCGCCAAGTCTGGCAACCTGTCCTCGTTCCTCGGCGAGACCATGGACAGCGTGGTGATCAACGACGTACAGGGCAACCCGTTCCAGAAGGACATTCTCTATCGCGGCTACCGCCTGTCCTCCACCCTGGGCGCGGCGCAGGGCATCGCGCTCTACCTGGACGGCGTACGCCAGAATGGCGCGCTGGGCGATGTGGTCGACTGGACGGCGATCCCCGAGGCCGCCATCAGCACCATCACGCTGGTGCCCGGCAGCAATCCGCTCTACGGCCTCAACGCGCTTGGCGGCGCGCTGGCGCTGACCACCAAGTCCGGCGAAACGCATCCCGGCGTGGAGGCCGACCTGAGCCTCGGCAGCCACGGCCGCGCACGGCTCGACGTGAGCGGGGGAAAGATGCTTGGCGATGGCTGGCACGCCTTCGTGGCGGGCACGGGCTTTCGCGAGGACGGCTGGCGCCAGCTATCCGGCAGCAGCCTGGGCAACCTGTTCGCCAAGGTCGGCCGCTCGACCACCGATACGCAATGGAGCGTGAGCGTGCTGGGCAGCAGCAGCAGCCTGTCCGGCAATGGCCTGCTGCCAGACAGCATTTACGGCAGCCAGCGCAATGCCATCTACACCGCGCCCGACCTCACCCGCACGCGCTCGCTGCAGGTCACGCTCAACGGCACGCACCAGCTCAACGCCGAGGACCAGATCGCGCTGACGGCTTATGCTCGCCTGGGGCACGCAAAGGCCAGCACCGGGGACGTCAGCGACGACTACCTCGACACCTTGCTTGGCTGCCAGGGCAACGCCGGCAATGCGGGTTGCGAGCCAGGCGCCGCGCCGGCCGGCGCGGTGCTCAACACCTCGACCGTCAACACGCATGACTACGGGCTGTCCGGGCAGTGGTCCCATACGGGCAACGTCCACGACGCAGTACTGGGCGCCGCCTTTGCGCTGAGCCGCGCATCGTATCGCCAGGACACGCAGCCCGCCGGCTTCAGCGACGATCGCGTGGCGGTGGCGGACCCCGGCGCCACGCCCGGCACCAACGCCTCGCTCGATGGACGCACCAGCACCGTCAGCTTGTATGCCTCCGATACCGTCAAGCTGCTGCCGCACGGCTACCTCACCGCGAGCGCGCGCTGGAACACCTCGAGCACGCACACGGTGCTGACCTTGCCGAATGCATCCGACGAACGCTTCACGTTCTCGAAGCTCAATCCTTCGCTTGGGCTCTCGCACCAGTTGCGCAGCGGCCTCACGGTCTTTGCCTCGGCCTCGCAAGGCACGCGCATGCCGACCGCCATCGAGCTGGGCTGCGCGGATCCGGCCAACGCCTGCCAGCTGCCCACCGGCCTGCAGGCGGATCCGTACCTGCGCCAGGTGGTATCGCGCACGGTGGAGTTCGGCGGGCGCTGGAAGGCCAGCGATGCCACCGACCTCACGCTCGCGCTGTACCGCAGCGACAACCGCGACGACATCCTGTTCCAGCGCTCGCCGGTCAGCCCGCTCGGCTACTTCACCAACTTCCCCAAGACCCGCAGCCAGGGGCTGGAACTCGGGCTGCGCCAGCGCCTGGGCCCGGTGATGCTGCGCGCCAGCTACAGCTACCTGCAAGCCACCTACCAGGCGGACGGCCAGATCCAGACGCCGTTCGCGGCGCCCGTCAACGTGCGCCCCGGCACGCGCATGGCGGGCGTGCCGCTGCACAGCTTCAAGCTCAGCGGTGACTGGCGTGCAACCGCGTCGGTCACGCTCGGCGGCGTCATGGTCGTATCGTCGTCGCGCCCGGTGGCCGGCAATGAGGACGGCGCGCTGAGCGCTCAGGATCCGCGCCTGGCGCGCACCGCCGGCTTCGTGCTGTTCAACCTGCGGGCGAGCTGGCAGGTCGATGCACGCTGGCAGCTCTACGCGCGCGTCGACAATGTGTTCGACCGCCGTTATGAAACCTATGGGCAGGCGGGCCTGAACGTGTTTCCGGGCGGCACGCTGCTGCAGCCCGGCGCGGCGGTGCCGATCGAGCGCTTCGTCGCACCGGGCGCCCCGCGCCTCTTCCTGGTGGGCGTGCGCTATGAATGGGGCGGACGCTAGCGGCCGCAGGCATGCGGGAAATCCTTGGCAGTTGCCGCGCCGTCACCAAGAATGGAAAGCAGCCGGACGGCATCGGGCCGGGAACAGCGACAAGCAACGCAAGCGGGAGGCGTGCATGGCGACAAGACAGGGCAATGGCCAATCTGGCCGGATCATGCTGGCGCTATGCGCCGCGCTGGCCTGCGCCGCTTGCGCGCCAGGCCCGGCGCCGCGAGGCGCTCAGGCGGCCAAGGCCTATGTGTCGAGCGAGAGCGGCGGCATCGCGGTGATCGACCTCGACCGGCTCGACATCACAAACACCCTCGACACCGGCGGCAAGGGTCCGCGCGGCATCGCCATCAGTGCGGATGGACGATACCTGCTGGCCGCCAACAAGGGAACCGGCGACCTTACCGTCATCGACACACGCGATGGCCAACTGGCCAAGCGCATCCCGATCGGCAAGAACCCGGAATTCGTGCGCGTGTCCGGCGGGCAGGCTTTCGTCACCTATGAGCCCGGCGAGCCGGGCAAGACTGGCGACGACGCGCCGGTCCCGGCGCAGATCGCCGTGATCGACCTCAAGGACTGGCGCGTCACGCGCGCGATCCCCAGCGGCCTGGAGACCGAAGGCATCGAATTCTCGCCGGACGCGCGCCTGCTGCTGGTCACCAATGAGGGCGACGATACGGTATCGGTCTACGAGCGCGCCAGCGGCCGCCGCCTCAACCTGATCAAGACGCCGCCCGGATCGCGCCCGCGCGGCATCAAGGTGAGCCCCGACGGACAGCGCTATATCGTCACGCTGGAGTCAGCCAACGCGTTCCTGGTGCTCGATGCGGCCGACTACCACATCCTGCGCAAGGTGCCGACGCGCAGCGGGCCCTACGGGGCCGCCTTCGACCGCGCTGGCAAACGCCTGTTCGTGGCCGCGTCGCGGGCGGACACCATCCAGGTATTCGATGCCGACAGCTATGAGAACATCGCCAACATCGCCACCGGCAAACGCTGCTGGCACTTCAGCTTCACCCCCGACGACGCGCGGCTGCTGATCGCCTGTGGCCGCTCGAACGCTGTCTATGTGGTGGACGCGCGGACCTACCAGCCGCTGCGTGAAGTGGCCGGCGTGGCGCTGAGCTGGGGCATTGTCACCTACCCGAAGAGCCCGGGAACGCTCGATGCGCCTTGAATCCACCGGCGCGCGCCGGCGCCGGGGACATTGTGCGTTCGGCGATGCCTGTCGCAGAGCCTGGGATCGTGCAAGCCATTAACAAAAACGGAACTGTCAATACGATCCTCTCGGTTTCGCGTTGTCGCGATAGCCTCTGGCCTCCTTGATCTCAGCCCTGGTGGCATCGGCGTTGGCCGTCAGCAAGACCAGCCTTTTGAAGTAGTTGGCTGCCTTCGCATCGTTGTGCATCATCTGCGCTGACTTTGCCGCGCCATACAGTCCTCGCAGCCGGTTCGGGGTGGACTTCAGGGAAGTCTCATATTCCTGCAATGCAGCGCCAGGCTGATTCAGTCCCAGCAGCATATCGCCCAGGAGCTCGCGCATCGGATACAGACGGTTTTCCATGGCCACATCCTTCTCGCTCGCGTCTTCGAGCTTAGCCGCCTGCCGCATATGGCTCACGGCTTCGTCATTCCTGCCCATGTCCAACTCGACCCAGGCGCTTGCAGCGAGGATTTGAGCATCGCCCTGCTCGACCCAGTAGGCTTGCTTTGACTTCTCGAGGTTCGCGCGGAGTTCGCGCAGCTTCTCGATGTCGGTCTGCGCGGCTTGCGGATCGCCGCTGCGTGCGGCGCCAAGTGCCCGCGTGAAATACGTGATCGCCTCGGCCTGCGCATAGCTGCTGCCTCGCGGTTGCAGCGCTGCGGCTTCCTGCCATGCACCGCGCTCCAGCGCATAGCGCGCAGGGATGGCGGCAAGCGCCGTGTACAGAGCGGGCCGCTCAAAGGGGAACTTCCGTGCCGCCTCTGCCTGGTCCCGCACGCTGGAAGCGAGCCGATCCATTCCCATTTGCAGGTACGCGTACTCCATGAAGTCCCACGAGTGCGGGGCGTTTGGATGCGTCGCCCCGGGCCAGGCTTTGGCGGCATCCCCGACCATGACAACCAGGGCGGCCTCGTTCGATTTCACGGACTCCGGCCACATCCCCAGCATCGAATAGGTATGCGAAGGCATGTGGAGCGCGTGGGGTGCGTCGGGGGCAATCGACGCATACTTCTCGGCGAAGGGCAGGCCGCGCTGCGCAAGCGCTGTACAGTCGTAGCTGTGAATCAGATAGTGGGCAACGCCTGGATGGTCTGGTTGCGCGCGATAAATCCTCTCCAGAATGGCGCCTGCCTTAAGCTGCTTGGCGTAGGTTTTGTCACTGTGCGATGCGCCCTCGTTGAGGGCGAGTGCATAGAAAATGGCGGCCTCGGTATCTCGTGGATACTTGGCGGAAAGCTTCGCCATCGCTTGCTCGTACGCCAGCGTGCGCTGCTGCTGGCTGACCGTGCGGTAGTCCTTGTAGAACAGATCAATCGCGCGCAGCCAGTCGGCTTCCCGTTCCGTCTTCGGACCAAGCGCCAGGCCCCTTTGCGACGCTTCCAGCCCGTTTTTCAGGCTAGTCTCGTCGAAGGGTGTTAGCAATGGATTGGGACGTTGGCTCATCGCAATGCCCCAATAGGCAATGGCGCATTGTGGATCGTCCTCAAGTACGGATTTGAATGCCGAAACGGTATTTGGATAGTAAAAGGAGTGCAGCATTGCCAGCGCGTGCTCGAACTGCCGCTGGGCCGCCGGGTTGCACGAGGTCGGAAAATGAACCGTGCCGAATTTCTCGTTGCCCAGGGTAGTTTGGGCTGTCTGAGCATTTGCAAAGGACGGCAGAGCCAGCACGGCCATCAGCGCGCCGAGGCGAGAAAACTGTCTTATTGCCTTCATCATTGGCGTCTCCTTGGGCTGGGCCAGGCGGTGCGGCCCGTCATTTGCCGCCATCCGTGGTGGCTGGCTCGCCGCCGCCGGCATGGCGGACCACACCGCAGATCAGACGAGCGTAGGTCGAAGGTTTGCGAATTCTCCGGGGACTCCTAATAGCGTAGCCGCCCTTTTGGTCCACGCAAAACAGAAAAGCGCTCAGACCCTTGCCGATCGCGTTCCTCAACAGCAGGAATGCCGGTGATCGTCAGGCGCCTCATTCCAAGTCTCCTATATTGCATATTGGCGAGACGTGGTGCCCCCACCAATCTCCCTCGCCCGTACGACGAAAGGCCAATTGACGCACCAGGGGATCGCTGCCAGAGTGAATCTGTCGGCAGCGGCGGCGCGCTGCCGCGCCTGGCTTGGGGGCAAGCATGATCCACCTTCGGCGCATCGTCGGACGCATCGTCAAACGACTGTGGCTGGGTACGTTGCCATTGCTCGCTGCCGCCGCCTTGCCGGCCCATGCCGCGGATGGCGATACGCTGGCGCAGGCCAGGTCGCGTGGCACGCTGCGCTGCGGTGTCAGCGAGGGCATTGCGGGGTTTTCGGCGAAGGACGCGGCGGGACGCTGGTCTGGCCTTGACGTCGATTTCTGCCGCGCCGTAGCGGCGGCGGCGCTGGGCCGGGCCGACAAAGTCACCTTCGTAGCGCTGAAGGCTTCAGCCAGGTTTCCGGCCCTGCGCACCGGCGTGGTGGACCTGATCAGCCGCAACACCACGTGGACCCTCGCGCGTGAGAGCACGCTGGGCGTGCAGTTCGCCGGCATCCTCTTTTATGATGGCCAGGCCTTCATGGTGCCGCAGCAGGGCGCGCCGAAGTCAATTGACGCGCTTGACCGCGCCACCGTCTGCGTCGAGAAAGGGACATCGAGCGAGGAACATCTGGCCGCCTATTTCGCGGCGAAACGGTTGAGCGTGAGCCCGCTCGCCGTGGACTCCGCAACCGAAGTGGCCGACGCCTTCTTTGCGGGACGCTGCCTCGCCTATACCGCGGATGCCTCGCACCTCGCAGCCGTACGCCTGCGGGGCCGGGGCGGATCGCAAGCCTACGTCATCCTGCCCGAGCGGATCTCGGAGGAGCCGCTCGGACCGGTCGTGCGCAACGACGACCAGCAGTGGCTGACACTGGTCCGCTGGGTACTTTTCTCGCTCGTTGCCGCTGAAGAAAACGGGATCACGCAATCCAACGTGCGCGAGCGCATGCGCGATCCGTTGCTGGGCGCCTCCCTCGAGCCCGGCGACGACGCCAGCAAGGCGCTCGGCGTCGCGCCGGGCTGGGCCGTGCGCGCGGTGCAAAGCGTGGGCAACTACGGTGAGATGTTCGAGCGCAATCTTGGCGCGCAAAGCCCGCTCAAGCTGGAGCGCGGCCTCAACCGGCCATGGACGCAGGGCGGCCTGATGTACGCGCCGCCCATGCGGTAGATACGATAGGTGGGATAGGTGGGATAGGTGCTATCGATGCAACGGGCCGCGGAGGTCGCCGCATGAGTGAGCTGCAGATCTATATCGTCCTTGGCGTCTTCGGGGCTGTGATCCTGGTCATCGCCTTGAACCTGCTGGACATGGCGGTGGCAGCCCTGATCGGCGTGTGCGTGCTGATCGCGCTGGGGATCCTCAACGAACAGGATCTGCTGAGCGCCACCCGCACCTCCGGCGGCCCCATCGGCTTGCTGTTTGGTGGCATGGTGGTGGCGCGCATCCTGTCCACCACGGGCCTGTTCGACCGCCTCGGCGACCTGTACCTGAGCGCCACGGGCGGCAGCGGCAAGCGCTTCCTGTTGTTGCTGATCGCGATGGTTGCACCCTTGTGCGCCTTCTTGCCGAACGCGACCACGGTGATCCTGCTCGCCCCTATCATCATCCGCGTGGCCATCGCCCTGGAGGTGGACTTTGTCGGGCCGATGGTGCTGACCGCCATCGTGAGCAATTCTGCCGGCCTGCTCACGCTGGTCGGCGACCCGGCGACATTCCTCGTCGGCAGCGCGATCGGCATGACATTCGGCGAGTACCTGCGCCGCGTCAGCCTGGGCGGCGTGGTCGCCCTGCTTGTCATCGTCCCGCTGTTGCCGCTGCTGATGCCGGACCTGTGGCGGATGCGGCGTGCCTTGCCGCAGCGCCAGCCACACAGACGGCTCGAGCGCCCCGTCTATGCGGGGCTCTCGCTTGCCGTCCTCTTGACGATGGTGGGGCTGTTCGTTTTCGGCGAGCACCTGCCCACGCGGCTCGTGCCGCCCATGGCCGCGCTGATCGCCAGCGCCCTGGCGCTGCTGGTGGGGTATGAAGCCCGCTTCGAGCCAACCGACGACGTGCTGCGGGACGTCGACTGGAAGACGCTGTTGTTCCTGGGGTGCATCTTCTGCCTGGTGCAGGCGGTGACCAAGACCGGCCTGCTGCAAGTCATGGCGCTGAAGCTGCACGGGTCGTTCGGCACCCAACTGACGCTCGTTGCCCTGGTGATGATTGCAGTCATCGGCCTGCTCTCAAGCCTGCTGGCAAACGTCCCGGTGGCAGCCGCGTCGATCCTGATGATCAAGGGCTACCTGGTGGCGGCGGAGGTCGTCCCCGACGCCGCGCTTGGCGCGCTTTTCACTCAGTGGCCAGCAACCACGATTCCGGTGTTCGTCGGCATGATGTTCGGGGCAACGCTCGGTGGCAACGCCACTCTCATCGGCGCATCGGCCAACATCGTGTGCGCTGGCATCTGCGCGCGCCACGGCAAGCCCGTCACGTTCGCCACGTTCATGCGCTATGGACTGCCAGTCACGGCGGCCCAACTCACCGCGTCGGCGATCTATGTCATCGTGTTGTCGCGTTGGATGCGCTGAGGGCGCCGATATGCGATACGGGACCATGGTCCAATGCCCGCGCACCGCCCCCCGGCAATGGGACCTTGGTCCCATTTCCATCGCGGGATCGCGCCGCCGGCAAGGCTGCCCCGCTTGCGCGAATCCGCGCATGGTAAGTTCCACAATCGCGACTTATGTCTTTTACAAAGCAACGCCAGCGCCTACACTTTTTTTGCCTCCATGCCACATGATCGTGGGGCCGCCCGTCCCGCCAGTGACGCTTTACCCACCTGGGCGCGGGAGCGCGAGGAAGCACTTAAGACGGGTCCGCTGATCAGCCCAGCGCATGTAGGCGGTGGCGAGCATCTCGCTGCCACGGCGCAGCTGCCCAATGCCACCGCATGCACGCTGAATGGCTCAATCGCTCGCCGGCTTGCCGACGGCGCCGGGTTCGCATGCCTGCCTGCGAACCATTGACAGGGAGCACGGCGCCATGACCATCATCCGCACTGCTGCCCTCCTCGAGGCAGCGTTCATCGCGCTGCTGTTGTTGTTGCTGCTGCTGCAATTCCGGCGCGCGCGGGCCAACGGTGCAACGTGGCGCTACCCGGCGGAGGACTCCCCCGCAGCGCAGCCACACCCCGCCAAGGGTCCGAGATTTCGCCAGTCCTGGCGTCAGGGCTGGCGTCAGGGCTGGCGCCCCATTGGCGCACGCCTTGCCATGCTCTCCCCTGGCCGCGTCCAGCGCACCGCCATACGCCCGGAGCCACGGGATGGGCCCCTTGATCCCCGAGGCGATACATCTGACGGGTTCCGCGGCTCCGCGCGAGCATTGCAGCATGATGAAAGCGTGCGCGGCCTGCTGGCCTTGTTGCCATTTGCCATTCTGATGACCAATCCGCGCGGCCAGATCCTGTTGGCCAATGCTGGCGCGGAAAAGCTCTTCGGCTATCGCCAGGAGGAACTGATCGGCGCGTCTGCGGACGCGCTCGTTCCAGGATTGCAGGGCGACAGCGGGACCGTGCGCTTGTCCCGGCCGGCAGGCGGCACGCATGACCAGTTCGCGCGACGCAAGGATGGCACTGAGTTCCCGGCGGAAATCACCGCCAACGATGCCTCGTTCGACAGGGAGCCGCTCCTGCTGACCGTCGTCATCGACCGGACCGAGCGCTACGAACTACAGCGTAACCGGCAAGAGCTTGCCCATCTGACGCGTGTCTCCACGCTGGGTGAGCTGGCGAGTTCGCTCGCGCACGAGTTGAATCAGCCGCTTACGGCCATCTTGAGCAACGCGCAGGCCGCTCAACGCTTTATGTCGACGCAGCCTGTCAACCTGGCCGAAGTGCGTGAGATCTTGCAGGATATCGTCGAGGACAACCACCGCGCGAGCGAAGTGATCCGCAGGATTCGCAGGCTGGTCAAGAAGGGCGACCTCGAAGCCGCGCCCATCAGTCTTGAGCGCGTCATTGGCGACGTGGCGCTGCTGGTGCACAGCGATGCGATCGTACGCGGAATCCGCGTGGTCCAGCACACCGAGCCCACGCTGCCGCGCGTCCAGGGCGATAGCGTCCAGGTGCAGCAGGTGGTACTGAATCTGTTGCTCAACGCCTTCCACGCAAGCGAGTCCCGCCCGGCGCGGGACCGCGTGGTCATGGTTGACGCCACGTGCGAAGGCGCCAGCATGGTGCGCGTGGCGGTGCGGGACCGTGGCCCCGGCCTGAGCGCGGACAAACTCGACCAGGTCTTCAAGCCATTCTTCACCTCAAAGCGTGAAGGGCTTGGCCTCGGGCTGTCCATCAGCCGCTCCATCGTTGAAATGCACGGCGGACGCATCTGGGCGCAGAACAATAGCGACCAAGGTGCCACTTTCTATTTCACGTTGCCGGTCGCAGCCAAAACAGAGCCCGTCCATTCGGGGGAACACCCATGAACAACCCCACACCAACCGTCTTCGTGGTGGATGACGACGACGCGGTGCGCCGGGCGCTGATGCGCCTGATTGGCTGCGCAGGCTACCGCGCCGAAGGATTCGGCACGGCGCGGGCGTTCCTCGACAGCGTCTTGTCTGCCGAGAGCAACGCCTGCCTGGTGCTCGACTTGCAACTGCCCGACCTGAACGGCCTGGAGTTGCAGCGCCAGCTCAGCAGCGCGGGCTGGCCGCTGCCGATCGTCTTCCTCAGCGGACACGGCGATATCCCGGCAAGCGTGCGCGCCATGAAAGCGGGCGCGACGGACTTCCTGGTCAAGCCGGTCAGCGACAGCGAGCTGCTGAACGCGATCGAAGCCGCGCTGGGGCGCGCGTCGCAAGCACGCGCGAGCCGCATCGAGATCGAAGCGATCTACAGCCGCATTGACCGCCTCACGCCGCGCGAGCGCGAAGTGCTCACGCTGGTCGTCGAAGGCCGCCTGAACAAGCAGATGGCTTGTGAGCTGGGCACGGCGGAAAAGACCATCAAGGTCCACCGGGCCCGCGTGATGAGAAAGATGGAGGCGCGCTCCCTGGCCGAGCTTGTGCGCATCAGCGACAAGGTCGGCATCCCCCATCCGCTCCTTCACCCACCGCAGGGTGCAGCCGCTGCCGCTGCCGCTGCGCCATAACATAGCCCGGGAGAGCCTGACGCCAACCGCAGCGCTTCAATTGCAGCCCTGATGGCGGGCCGTCCTGGCGCAGGTCTTTCCGCTCGGGCTTGTATAGACCCCCTTGCCATCCTTGGTCTTGGCCTCTCCGCCCTTGGTGGTCTGCGTCGTTGTCACGCCGTTCTGATTCTTCTCCGACGTAAAGCCGTTACCCGTGTTCCGGTTATACCCGGCGGCAGACTCTCCGTTGTTGCAAACCACAGCCCCGCGCGCGTTGGTGGTGCATTCGGCATAGGCGTTCGCGCACAGCATTACGCATGCCAACATGGCTAGCATCTTCATCACGACTCCTTGTTATGGCCGGCACAGACGCCTCGCGCCGGCGCGTCCTCTGCTCAAGAGTAGGTCAGCAGCGCGCGGAGCGCGGCGCCTCCTGCGCTACCGGCCAAGATGGGCGAACGCGTCGTGCATGGATGCAAGCGACACGCTGACCAGCCCATAGAGCGGCGTGCTCATTTCCTCGATCAGGAAGATCGCCCCGGAAGTCGACAAGGCGCACATCATCAACGCGGCGACGATGGTCCCGTTGCGCTCGGCGAACAGCCCGAACGTGCCGAATACGATGGACAGCCACAGCACCAGCACGATCAGCAGGGAGATCGGGATCGAGGATTTTGTCTGCAGCAACGCGAGCCAGCGCGCAGCGAACACGCTATCGACAATCTGCAGGGCCTTCGCCTTCAGCTCGCGCTGCGCGTCGTCGCGCGGCGCAAGCGCCTCCAGCTTGCGCTGAAAGCCTTCCAGCTGGCTGACAGACTCGGCATTGCCAAGCTTTGCCAGCTGCGCCTCGTCCCCGGAGTCGAGTATCTGGATTTTCTCGGCATAGACACGCTTGAGTAAAACGCGAACCTCCTGCGCGTCCGGCCCATATTTGGCCAGTACCCGATCGAGCTGGATGACGCTGGCGGAATTCTGCACAAGCTCGCTGCTCACGGTGTCGAACGTGCCTTTCGCCGACGACACCAGCAGCCCCAGCACCAGCGCCGCCATCGTGGCGATCAGGCCTGTCGCCATCTTGACCACGCTGATGGACTGATCGCTGAGGTGGTGTTCAGGCAGCATGGCGCGCGCCCACATGCCGAGCAGTGAACTGCCGAAAACACAGGCGAACACGATCAAGGCGATGACGAGGTGGTTCATGTCTCACCCCCTGTTGCCGCGATACGGCGAGCCAGGCTCAAGCGCCAGCCTCCACCCCAGCCGCGCTGCGCCGTCACTGTGAACGTGCCGTGCGTGCCGCACGTATCGCGCCAGCAATGTCGCGGCTGACAGCCGCCAGCGCCCGGCTGTGCGCGTCGACGAGGGCGTCATACCCTGCGGCGCCGGCGGGCTCCCGCTCGTCGCTGCGCCCGCTCACCAGTGGCCCCTGCTTTGGCGGCCGTACGGACCACACTACCGAGATGACGGCCGCATCGCCGGGGGTCGAGTCGAACCTCTGGACGTCGACAGACACCAGGTATGCCGTCCCCGGATCGGCCCACTGCGGATAGCTGGACACCAGCGCTCCCGGGAAGAACTGGGCCAGGTCTGCGCCGAGCACGGCCGGGATCTGCCGCTTCAGCGGCTCCGCCCAGCGGGCGAACTCGTCAAGCCTGACCTGGGTCGCACTAACGCGCAGTACCAGTTGCGGACGGTCGACCATCTCCGGCACCGCCACAGGCCCGATCGCGATGGCCACGGGGACATCGGCGTCCGCGCGTTCCTGCGCCCGCGCGGGTGTCAACGTATAGTAGGTTGACCGAGGCGAGCTCGCGCAACCGCCAAGCACCGCCAACCCAAGTGCCGCGGCCATTAAACGAATGGGGCGCATCACTTTTTGTCCTCCGTCTTGCCGCGAAGCAACGCTTCGGGATGGCTCTCGAGGTAGTCCGCAAGCGCCCTGAGCGATGCCGCCGTGCGCGACAGCTCGCGCATTGTCTCCGCCGTGCTTTGCGTCAGCGCGGAGTCGGGCGCGAGCGCGTTGTTGGCTGACTCTAGCGCCGCGCGCGCGGAGACCATGGCGGCGCGCGCCTCCGGAGCCACGTCGGCGTTGAGTGTCTTGAGCAGCCCATCCGCTTGCTGCAGGGATTTGCGCAGATCATTGCCAATGCCCTCGAGCGGCACCTTGTTGAGCTTGGCAATCAGCGCCGTCACCGAGTCCTGGAGCGATTGCAGGCCACCGGGCACGGTCGGCAACTCGGGCGGCTTGGCATCCCAGTCCATCTTGGCCTTGGGCGCCGCCGGGAAGAAATCCAATGCAACGTAGAGTTGCCCGGTGAGCAGGTTGCCGGTTCTCAACTGGCCGCGCAGACCATGCTCGATCAGGAACTGCGCCAGCTTATGAGGCTCGTCCGTCAGCCTGCCTCCCTTCGTGCCCGACTCATAGCGGGAGGTGAAGCGCTCCGGATAGATTCGTATCTCGACCGGAATGCTGAACTCTTTCTTCTCCCGGTCGAAGCGCGTGTAGATCCCCGTTACCTCCCCCACCACGATGCCGCGGAAGTCGACTGGCGCACCGACCGCCAGCCCTCGCACCGACTCCTTGAAGATCAGCACGTAGGTATCGGCAAACCTGTCATGACGCTTCATCGCCTCCGCGCGGTCGTGGAACAGACCGAATTCCGTGTTGGCCTCGGCCGGCGGGCCGTCCGCCGAATCCTGAGGCGATTGAAACGCAACGCCGCCGATCAGAATCGCGACCATCGATTGCGTATTGACCTTCACGCCACTCGTGTCGAGCGACACATCGATGCCACTGGCATGCCAGAAGCGCGTGTCGGCCCGCACATACTTGTCGTAGGGTGCATTGATGAAGACGCGCAGCGTGACCCCATTGCCATCCGCGTCGAGGGTGTAAGCCGTAATCTGGCCGACCTGCAGGCGCCTGAAGAAAACAGGCGTGCCCACATCGAGCGAGCCCATGTCCTCGCTCTTGAGCACGAACTCCCGCCCGGGGACGTCCTTAGCGACGGCGGGAGGGTTCTCAAGGCCGACGAAGTCACGCCGCGCCTTGGCCTGCGTGCCGACATCCGTGCCGATGAACGAGCCGGACAGCAGCGTACCGAGGCCGGACACGGTGCCACCGGAAACGCGCGGCCGCACCACCCAGAAGCGAGTGTCGTCGACCAGCAAGGAGGTGGCGTCCTTGGCCAGTTCGGCCCTCGCAACCACACCGCCGTGGTCCTTGGACAGCGCGACGCTCTTGACCACGCCGATGTCCACGTCCTTGTACTTGATCTTGGTCTTGCCTGCCTCGATCCCCTCGCCCGTCTTGAAACTGATGGTAATGGTCGGGCCCTTCTGCAAGACAGCCTGCACCGCGAGCCAGCCGCCGATCAACACCGCAACCAGCGGCACCAGCCAGACCAGCTGCAGGCGCCAGCGCGAGCGCGGCTTGACCACCGCCTCGGGGAAATTGGGCGAGCCCGGCTCGTCGCGCCGTTCGGGCGGCTCAATCATGATCTTTCTCCGTGGCGTCCCAGATCAAGCGCGGATCGAACGACATCGCGGCGAACATCGTCAGCACAACCACCGCGCCGAACGCCACCGCGGCCGGGCCGGCCTTGATCGTCGCCAGCGCGCTGAACTGCACAAGTGCCACCAGGAGCGTGATGACGTAGATGTCGAGCATCGACCAGCGCCCTACCAGCTCCACCAACCGATAGATGCGCGTCTTCCTCTCAAGCAGCCACGGCGAGTGGAACTGGACCGAGATGACGAGAAACAGCAGCGCGATGATCTTGAGCATCGGCACGGCGATACTGGCAATGAACACGACGGCGGCCAACAGCTTGGCGTCCGAGGTCCAGAGATAGACCACGCCGCTCAGGATCGTGTCCTGCTGCGCGCCAAACAGCGAGCTTGTGTCCATCACGGGCAACGCATTGGCCGGAATGTAAAGGATCATCGCGGCAATCAGGAACGCCCAGGTGCGCGCGATGCTGGCCGGCTTGCGAAAGTGCAGGTGCGCACCGCACCGCGGGCAGCTGCCTTCATGGGCGTGCGGGGGCGGTTTCGACAGCATCCCGCAGCCGTGGCAAACGAGAAGCCCCGCCCGGGCCGCCGTGGCAGCCGACGCGGTAGTCACACCGCCCGCTCCGTGCACGCTCGATGCCGCCTCCATCCGCGCCCACAGGTCGCGAGGATCGAACGCGGCGGTGGCGGCGGCAAGCAAGAGCATCACCCCGCCGAACGCCCACAGCGCGACGCCGGGCACCACGGTAGCGATATGGGCGAGCTTGACCAGCGCCACCAGCATGCCGAGGATCAGGACCTCGGTCATGCCCCACGGCGCCGCCATCTCCAGGATGCGAAACGCTACGTCGGGCCGGCGCGGGAGCCGTTGCAGGCGCAGCGGCAGCAACAGGTACACCATCGCCGCCATCCGCAGCAGCGGCATCATGAGCGTGGTGACGAACACGAGGCCGGCCAGCGGCCACATGCCGTCGCGGTACAGTATCCGGACCGCGCCGAGGAGCGTGCTCTGGACCAGGTCCCCGTTCACCGACAGCCCCACCACCGGGTACGCATTGGCGACGCAGAACAGCACCATTGCCGCGAGCGTGAAGGCAAGCGCGCGATCCACGCTTTCCGGCCGGCTCCGGTAGAGCTCCGCGCCACAGCGGCGGCAACGCGCAATGCCGCCGGGCGGCAGCGCCGCCTCGCGCTGCAACAGGTCGCACTCGTGGCAGGCGATCAGGCGCGCGGTTGTCATGGCCGTGGCTGGCTGGAGCTGGAGACGGACTCCCCTTGCCGTATGGGCGCGCCGCCGTCACCGTACGCCACCGGGGTCATGCGCTCAGCGTCGATCACCCAGCCGCCCCCCATCGCCTTGTATAGCGCAACGCTGGAGGCGAACACCGTTCCCTGCGCCTGCGCATAGCTCAGTTGCGCGTTGAACAGGCTACGCTCGGCGTCCAGCACTTCAATGTAGCTGGTGTATCCGCCCTCGTAGCGCAGCCGCGCGAGCCGCGCGTAGGTTCGCAGCGCCTCGACCTGGCGGCCCTGCACGACGAGCCTCTCGCGCGTCTTCTGCAGCGACACCAGCGCGTCCTCGACCTCCTGGAACGCGACCTGAATCGCCTTTTGATAGGCGAACAGCGCTTGTTGCTGCTGCGCCTCGGCCTGCCTGACCTGTCCGCCGATATTACCCGCGGTGAAGATCGGCACCGTCACCGCGCCGGCGTATGACCACAGCCGGGCCGGGCCGGTGAAGAGCGACGAGAACTGGCCGCTTGCCGTGCCGAACACGCCGGTCAGCGAGATCGACGGGAAGTAGAGCGCGCGCGCCGCGCCGATCAGTGCGTTGGCGGCGATCAGGTCCTGCTCGGCCTGGCGCAGGTCCGGGCGGCGCGTGAGCAATTCGGATGGCAGGCCAGCCGGCACCATGGGCAAGGCCAGGTCGTCCAGTCCCCGGCCACGCAGGATCGGCTGGGGATTCTGCCCCAGCAGGATCGACAGTGCGTCCTCCTGTTGCGCGATCTGGAGTTCGATCTGCGGGATGGTCGCGAGCGAGGACTCGTACTCCGACTGGCTCTGCGCCAGCTCCATCTGCGACACCTCCCCGCCGCTATAGCGCAGCTGGAAGACGTGCACGGAATCTGCCCGGCTGGCCACGGTTGCCTTGGCAATTTCCATTTGCCGGTCCAGCGACAGCAGGTTCACATACGACGACGCAACGGCAGCCACCAGCGTCAGGATGGTCGCACGCCGGCCCTCCTCGCTCGCCAGCAAGCTCGCGCGCGCGGATTCCGTCTGGCGGCGCACCTTGCCGAAGACATCGAGCTCCCACGAGGCCGAGAGTGTCGCCTGGTACTGGTTGATGACCGGCCCGACACCGGGCGGCAATAGCGCGGAGCCGACCGGCACGCGCTCGCGCTGTGCGTTGGCGAGCGCCGAGACTTGCGGGAACAGCTGCGAGCGAGTGCTCTGGAACTGCCCGAGGAACTGGTCGACGCGCGCCGCTGCAATCTTCACGTCCTTGTTCTCGGCCAGCGCTATCGTAATCAGGTCGTTGAGCACGGGATCCTGGAACTGTACCCACCACGTCGTATTGACGACATCCTTGGCTTCGGCCTCGGCAAAGCGGAAGGCAGGTGGCGCGTCAACGGCCGGGCGCTGGTAATTCGGCCCGAGCAGGCAGCCGCCGAGCGTCAGCAAGGCGATAAGCGAAAGCGCCGAAGTTCGCATGTCATTCGCCCTCGTGCCTGGCAGACGGCGTAGCCGCCGGAGCACCCGGGCCCGCGCCGGTGGGGCCCGACGGCGGCTCGCCGGGCGCACCGCCCTGCGGGCCCGGGGTCTTCTTGCCCCCGCCGGAGCGCTCCGACATCGACTCCAGCGCGTAGTAGAACATCGGGATGAAGAACACCGCGATCGCCGTCGCGCCGAGCATGCCGCCGATGACGCCGGTGCCGATCGAGTGCCGGCTGTTGGCCGACGCGCCGAGCGCAATGGCCAGCGGCACGCAGCCGAGGATGAAGGCCAGCGAGGTCATCACGATCGGGCGCAGCCGCTCGGCCGCCGCCGTGACGGCGGAATCGTAGACCGACGCCCCCGCCTCGCGGTTGAGCACCGCGAACTCAAAGATCAGGATGGCGTTCTTGGCGGCCAGCGCGACCAGCATCGTCAGGCCGATCTGAAAATAGACATCGTTCTCGAGGCCGCGCAGCAAGATGGCCAGCAACGCGCCAAACAGTGCGAACGGCACCGCCATCAGCACACCGACCGGCAAGCTCCACTTCTCATATTGCGCGGCGAGGATCAGGAACACCATGATCAGGCCGAACACGAACACCAGCCCCGAAGTACCGCCAGCCTGCCTGGCTTCATAGGCTTCGCCGCTCCACCCCACGCCGTAGTCGGGCGGCATCACCTCGTCAGCCACCGATTCCAGCGTGGACAGAACCTGTCCGGAGCTGTAGCCCGGTGCGGCGTTAGCGGTAATCTTGACCGCCGGGAAGTTATTGAAGCGCGTCACCAGGTCCGGACCGGTGACGAACCTGGTGCTCATCACGGCCTTGAGCGGGACCATGCTGTTGGTCTTGCTGCGCACGAAGATCTGATCCAGATCCCCGGGCTTGAGCCGGTACGAGGGCTCGGCTTGCAGGATGACCTGCCACAGCCGGCTCGAGCGGTTGAACTGCGACACGTACAGCGAGCCGAACATGGTCTGCATGGCGCTGTACACCTCCTCGATCGGCACGCCCAGGGTCTCCGCCTTGTCGCGGTCCACGCTGACCAGCAGTTGCTGGGACGCCGCATTGAAGGTCGAGGTGACGCGAGCGAGTTCCGGCCGCTGCTTCGCCTTGGCCATGAAGTCGTTCACCACGCCTGCGAGTTGGGGAATGCTGGCATCCCCCTTGCTCTGGATCCACATCTCGGTGCCGCCAGTCGTGCCGAGCCCCGGGATCGACGGCGGATTGACCGGCAGGATGATCCCCTCCTTGACCTGGGACAGGTTCTCGTACGCGCCGATCAGCACGGCACGGGCGTTCTGCGTCTTGATGTTGGCAAATTTATAGCGCTCGTCGAAACTCTTGAAGCCGATAAAGAAGGCTCCCGCGTTGTTCTTGTTCTGGCTATCCAGCAAGCTGAAGCCATCGACCACCGTGACGCTGCTCACGGCCGGCTGCTTCATGAAGTAGTCGGTGACGTGCTGGGACACGGCCCCGGTGCGATCCAGGCTCGCCGCGTCCGGCATGATCACCGCGCCGAGCAAATAGCCCTGGTCCTCCGGCGGCAGGAACGAGGTCGGGATCGAGCGCATCATGAACACCGCAAGCACGATCATGCCGGCGAACAGCAGCAGCGCCACCACGAAGCGCTTGATGATCAGCTTCACCATGCGCGTATAGCCAGCGGTCATCCGCGCAAAGGCATTTTCGAACCACTTGAAGAAGCCTTTCTTTTCGTGGTGCCCGGGCTTGAGCAACAATGCCGCCAGCGCCGGCGACAGCGTGAGCGCGACCAGTCCGGAGAACACCACCGAGATCGCAATGGTGATGGCGAACTGCTTGTACAGCTGCCCGGTGATGCCGCCAAGGAAGGCAACCGGCACGAACACCGCGCACATGACCAGCACGATCGCCACCACCGGCCCCGAGACCTCGTCCATGGCCCGTTTGGCGGCGTCCTTCGGGCGCAGCTTGTGGACGTTCATGTTTCGCTCGACGTTCTCGATCACGACAATGGCATCGTCCACCACGATGCCGATGGCCAGCACCATGCCGAACAGCGTCAGCATGTTGATCGAGAATCCGAGCATGAGCATGCCCATGAAGGTGCCGACGATCGACACCGGCACCGCCAGCACCGGGATCAACGTGGCGCGCAGGCTCTGCAGGAAAACAAAGACCACGATCACGACCAGCACGAGGGCTTCGAAGAACGTATGGATAACGTCCGAGATCGACGCGCGAGTGAACTCGGTCGTGTCCATCGCGATGCTGTACTCAAGGCCTTCGGGAAACGATTTCTTCATCTCCGCCAGCGTCTTGCGTACCTGGCTGGACACATCGAGCGCATTGGCGCCCGGCTGCTGGTAGACGGCGATGACCGTTGCCGGTTTGCCCTGGAACTTGCTGCGGATCGAGTAGTCCTTGCGGCCGAGTTCGGCACGGCCGATGTCCTTGAGGCGCACGATCGCCGCCTCGCCGTTTGCCGCGCGCAGGATGATGTTCTCGAACTCGGCCGGATCGCTCAGGCGGCCAGTGGTGGTGACGGCAAAGGATTGCTCCACCGCCGCGCCGGTTGGCGACTGGCCGATGCTGCCGACCGCGAACTGCTGGTTCTGGTTGGCGACGGCCTTCTGCACGTCGGAGGCCGTGATGCCGAGCTGCGCCATGCGGTCAGGCTTGAGCCAGATGCGCATGGCGTAGTCGGGGTTGCCGAAGATGCTGGACTGGTTCGCTCCGGGCACGCGCTTGAGCCCATCGAGCACGTAGATGTTGGCGTAGTTGGCGATGTAGGTCGAATCGTAGCGATCGGTGGGCGAATAGATGGCGATGACCATCATGAACGCCGAAGATTTCTTCTGCACCTGAATGCCCTGCGCCTGCACCGACGACGGCAGTTGCGGCAGCGCCAGGTTCACGCGGTTCTGCACATCGACCTGTGCCAGCTCCGGATTGGTGCCGATCTGGAAGAAGACATTGAGCGTGAAGTTGCCGGTCGATGAACTCGACGAGTTCATGTAGATCATGTTGTCCGCGCCGTTGACCTGCTGCTCGATCGGCGCGGCGACATTATTGGCAACCACGTCGCCGGTGGCGCCTGGGTATGTCGCCGAAATCGTGATCTGCGGTGGCGTGATGTCGGGATACTGCGCGATGGGCAGGCTTAGCATCGCCAGCGCGCCGCCAAGCGTGATCACGATCGAGATGACCGACGCAAAGATCGGCCGTTCGATGCAGAAGTGGGAGATGTTCATGTGGCCTGCCCGGTCAGTTCGTTGCGCCAGGGGCAGACTGGCGCTGCGAGAGGCTCTGCTCTTCGCTGCGCGGTTCAGCGGCGGCACTCTTGGCCGGCGCCTGGGTTATCTTCAGCGGCGTGTCGGCAACCACGCGAATGGCGCCGTCGACGACGATCCGCTCTCCGGGCTTCAGGCCCTCGGTGATGAACCAGTCATCGCCGTGCCACTCTCCGACTTCGACCACCCGCTGATGGCCTTTCGCATCCTTGTCGACGGTCCAGACGAAATGGCTCTTCGATCCCTGCAATACCGCGCGGCGCGGCACCAGGACCGCATTCGGGCGCACCGCGCCCGAAACCCGCGCGCGCACGAACTGTCCGGGGCGCAGGGTGCCTTGCGGGTTGGCGAACGAGGCCCGCACGAGGAAGGTGCCGGTCTGTGTGTTGAACGCGGGGTTGGTGAAGTTGATATGCCCGCGAGCCGGGAACACGCTGCCGTCGGCAAGCACGACAGCCACCTCGAAATCGTTGTTCGCCGGAAACCGCAACTGGCCTTTCTCCACCTGGCCCCGGTATGTCAGCAACTCATTCTCGGAAATGCTGAAGTTCACCCACATGGGGTCAAGCTGGTAGATGTAGGTCAGCAAGCCCGTTGCCGCCGCGGTCACGTAGCTGCCGTCCTGCTGCCGCGCAAAGCTCGACAAGCCGGTGAGCGGGGACTTGATCGTGGTGTAGCTCAGGTTAAGCTCGGCGGTCCGGACCTGGCCCTTGGCCGCGATCACGGCGGCCTCCGCCTCCTTCTCGTTGCCCGTTGCGTTGTCAAGATCCTTCCGGCTGAGGGCGTTCTGAGCGGCAAGCGGAATCACGCGGGCAAGATTGGCCTTGGTCACGGTGAGCCTGGCCTCCTGCTGTGCAAGCTGGCCCTTGGCCGACTGCAGCACCGCTTCGAATGGCGCGGCGTCCATCATGAAGAGCACCTGCCCGGCATGCACCAGTTGCCCCTCGGTATAGACGCGCTTTTCCAGGAAGCCGTCGACGCGAGCGCGAATCTCGACCTCGCGCGAGCTTTGCGTCTGGGCGGTAAATTCGAAGTCGACCGGCGTGTCGCGCTGCGACACGGTCATGACCGTCACCTCGGTGGTCGCGCGCGGCAACTCGTTCGCCGGTTTGTGGCAAGCGGCAAGCAGCAACAACGCTGCACCGGCAAACGCGAACCGCAACCAGGCGCGGCTGCGCACGCGCCCGACGGCTGCAATCCGCAGAGGTGAAATCAGTTTCGTTGCCATGTCTGGATCCCCAGCTGACCGCGCCTTTCTTCTACATCTGCTGCGTTCTCTACTGAACGGTGTATCCGCGACCGGTCATGCACGCCCCCACCGCCCGATTGAATGTCGCCATTTCCTGGGAGACCTGTTGCTGCCCCGCCTGCTGCTGCTCGGCCGCGGCCTCGTTCTTGCGGCGCTGGCGCACGCCGCCGGCCGCTGTGCCGGTGACCGCGCCGATCGCGGCGCCCTTGCCTGCATCGCCGGCAATCGCGCCAATCGCCGCACCGGCCGCTGCGCCACCGGCCGCGCCCCTGAGGCGTCCGCCTTGCTGTGGCGGCGCTGCAGGCTGGCCGGCTCTCTGCGCGATGGCGACCGGATCCACGCCCGTGGTCTGCTTGGCCCACTGCTGGCACGCGGCGGTGTCCGAACTCTGCTTCTGCGGGCTCTGCCCCTTGGCGGGATAGATGATGGGTTGCTGCGCGCCGGCGGCTAACGCCAGCGCGCACACCATCAGGCCAATTACGATTCGCAGCGTGCGTTGCATGGTCGTCTGCCAGGTCAGCGGCTGAGCTTGGTGATCTTCTGGCCTTGCACGCCCAGGCCGGCCATCAGCCCCTGCTGCCCGTAGATGAAAGCGTAGACGTCCGAACTCAGCGTGGTGGTGGTCAGGGATTTTCCCATGCCTTCATCGACCACCACAACGCTCGGCCCGACACCGACCGACAACCCGTTACGATCGTTGAGATCGGTGAGAGCCGAGTCGGTCATGAAGAACATGGCCTCCGAAAAGGTCTGGGCACCTGCCTGCAGGCCATACGAAACCGCCGAGGCGTTGTAGTAGCCCAGCACCGTGCCATCCGGGCCAAACATCACCCCGTTGCCACCTTGCGCGCCCACGATAAGGCCCGCTTTCATGATGTCGGGGAAGACAAGAACCCCCTTGGACCGGGCCAGGAGATCCTTGGTCTTGGGATTCGTATCATTGAGCTTTTGCAGTGCACCGCGCGCACTAGCTTCGAGCTGTGGATTGTTCCCTACGGTTGAAGTCTGCTGGGTAGAGCAGGCCACCGCGACCAGCAACAGGGGAATCGCGAGGATGAACCGAAGGGTCTTGATCATGATGCGTGCTCCAAGCATGAGAATTAACGACACTGACGACGCTGTGTAAAGCGCAGGCCCACCGAGCATTCTTCCGGGGTCTGATCCATAGTGATATCCGAGACCGGCTAAAACAATGGGACCTTGGTCCAATAGCCGCTAGACCGCCGCGGTGGCTGCCGCACTACGGAGGTGGATGGATGGCCGCACGCACGACCCGGATGAGAATCTCGTCGTCGAACGGCTTGCGCAGATAGGCCGCCGCGCCAGCGGCCAAGGCCCGCTCGCGAGTGCCGATCTCGTCGTGTGCCGTGATGAAGATCACGGGAATGCCGCTGCCCGCAAGCCGGCGTTGCACCTCAAGCCCGTTCAGGCCCGGCATCTGGATATCGAGCACGATGCAGTCCGGACGATATGCCGGTATGGAATCGAACATGTCCAGGAACTCGTCACCGCTCTTGAACGTGTCCGCTGACAGGCCGACAGAGCGCAGGAGCCGTTTGATGGCACGGCGCACCGATTCGTCGTCATCCACCACTGCGACGAACGGCTTGACTTTGCTCATGGCGACATTCCCCACACAGGCAGCGCAGCACCCAGCCTGATTCGACGCTAGGTTGAGCGTATGACAGTTGCCTGACTGCAGATATGGGACTTTGGTCTAACAGGCGGGGGAGAGGGGGAGACGCCGCAACAGCGTGTACCGTGGCGGCCGCAATCCGGGTCTTCAATGCTGCGCGCTCAACAAGCCGGCCACGGTCTTCGCGCCAGCCTGATCGGCGATCTCCCGCGCGGTCAGCCCGCGGTTGTCGCGCAGCTCGGGCCGGGCGCCTCTGGACAGCAGCAGGCGCACCGTATCGACCTTGTCGTAGCCGGCCGCCCACATCAGCGCGGTGAGCCCGTTGGCGTAGAGGGTGTTGACGTCCACGCCAGCGTCCAGCAGTTGCCGCACCACGCCGGCATGACCCTCGCCGGCCGCGTAGATCATGGCGGTCTTGTCGACGCGATCCGTGGCGGCCAGCTCCGCATGGCGCGCCAGCAGCATCGCCACAATCTCATCAAAGCCGCCGAAGGCCGCGGCCATCAGCGGCGTCACGCCCTGCACGTTGGCCTGGCTGACGTCGGCGCCATGCTCGACCAGCGTGCGCGCCATCTCGGTCAGCCCGCGTTTGGCCGCGGTGAGCAGCGGCGTATCGCCGATGCGGTTGCGCGCATTCACCGCCGCGCCCTGCTGCAGCGCCGCGCTCACCGCCGCCGCGTCGCCGGCCCGGGCGGCCGCGAGCAGGCGGGCATTGAGGCTGATGTCGTCATCGGCCCTGGCCGGCAGGCACAGCGTTCCGATGCCGCATAGCAACGCAGCGGCAAGCCGCGCGCGCCACCCAGTGCGTCCGTTCATGTCCGTCCCCCGCCGCTGCCGTTGACTACGTTGCCAGCCTTATCGCGACATCGTTGCTGGCTAGGTGTGGAGCTAAGTGTGGAGGTTAGGACGCGCAATTTCAAGGAGCGTCCACAGGCATGCTGCAGTGCGGCGAACACCAGTTTGACGCGCGCCGCGATGCGGGTTGTTTTGCCTGCACTCTTGCCTATACTGCTTGTGACCCGGGCCGCCACAGTGTGCGACAAGCACGCCCTTTCGCCCTGGGAAAGCCGGGGCACGAAGAATTCAAAAAAGGAGCTTCCCATGCTCTCATCCCGCAGCCATGCCCGGGTGACCCTCCCCTTGCTGTTGCTTGCACTGGCCGCCGCGGCCGCCGCGCTCATTCCCGCAGCCTTCGGCGCGGACGAAATCCAGGGCGGCGCGACCACCCCGGGCGCGGCCATGACCCGGCCCCTCCCGCCGGTGACGCAGGCACAGCTCGACGCGGCCGGCAGCAACGCTAACGACTGGGTGCATTCGAATGGCTCCTACGTGCAGACGCGCTACTACCCGGGCAGCCAGATCAACACCAAGAATGTGGCAAAGCTGAAACCCGCGTTCCTGTTCCAGACCGCCGTGCTCGAGTCCATGGAGACCGCGCCGATCGTGGTCAACGGCGTGATGTTCCTGACCACGTCCTATAACCACGTCTATGCGATCGATGCCGTGACCGGCAAGGAGTTCTGGCACTACAAGCACAAGATGGGGCCGATCACGACCTTCTGCTGCGGCCCGAACAACCGCGGCGTGGCAGTCAGCGCAGACCGCCTCTTCATGGGCACGCTCGACGCCAAGCTGGTCGCGCTGGACGCCAAGACCGGCAAGCTGCTGTGGGAAACGCAGATCGCCGATCCCGAACTGGGCTACTCGGAAACCATGGCGCCGGTGGTGGTGGACGACAAGATCCTGATCGGCACCAATGGCGGCGAGTACGGCATCCGTGGCTTCCTCAAGGCGTATAGCGCCACCGACGGCAAGCTGCTGTGGACCTTCTACACCATCCCCGAAAAGGGCCATGAAGGCGTGTGGGCCACCAAGGATGCCACCGGGCGCGACATGAAGCGCGACATCGCGGCCGAGAAGAAACAGCTCGCGGACAAGGGCGGCGATTTCTACAAGGCGCTCGGCGGCGGCGTGTGGATGCCGCCGGCGATCGACCGCAAGAACAAGATGGCGATCTTCGTGGTCGGCAATCCGTCGCCCGACCTGTATGGCGCCATCCGCCCCGGAGACAACCTCTATACAGATTCGATGGTCGCGGTGGACCTGGATACCGGTGCCTACAAATGGCACTCGCAGTACATCGCCCATGACGTATGGGACCTGGACGCCGCCAGCCCGCCGATCCTGGTCGACGTGCGCGACAAGAACGGCCAGATGATTCCCGGCGTGATCCACGGCGGCAAGACCGGCCACGTCTATGTGCATGACCGCCGCGACGGCCGGCTTATCCGCTTCTCGCAAGCCATGATCCCGCAGGAAGACATGTGGACCCTGCCCACGGCCAATGGCGCACGCATGCTGCCGGGCGCCAATGGCGGCGTGGAATGGTCGCCGATGGCCTTCAACCCGAAGACGCGGATGGCCTATGCCGCCAACCTGCACCAGCCGATGACTTACCAGGTGGAAGCCTCGCCCTACCCGGGCGGCAAGCTCTGGCTGGGCGGCGCCTTCAAGACCATCCCTGCGGAGGCGCAGTGGGGCAAGCTCTCCGCGGTGAACATCGATACCGGCAAGGTGGTGTGGGACTACAAGACCGACCAGCCGCTGATCGGCGGCGTGCTCGCGACAGCCGGCGGGCTGGTCTTCAATGGTGAAGGCAACGGCCTGTTCCGCGCCTTCGACGCCGCCACCGGCAAGAAGCTGTGGGAGTACCAGTGCGGCGCGGGCGTGAATGCGCCAGCGGTGTCCTACATGGTCGGCGGCAAGCAGTACATCGCGGTGGCGGCCGGCGGCAATACGCAACTGGACTTCAAGCGCGGCAACAGCGTGCTGGTGTTCGCGGTGCAGTAGGGCAATAGGGCAATAGGGATGCGTATCCTGTCCTATCTGGCCCGGCCCCGGCGGTTAGCGCTGCCGGGGCCGGCGCTTCTGGCGGGCCTGCTGCTGGCAGCCGTCGCCAGCAGCGCGCACGCCGATCCCGACGCCGGCAGGCGCAAGGCCGAATCGTGCGTCGCCTGCCATGGCCCGATGGGCAACGCCAGCAATCCACTCTATCCGGTGCTGGCCGGCCAAACCGCACGCTACATCTACCTGGAACTGAAGGATTTCAAGGAAGGCCGTCGCAGCGACCCGATGATGACGCCGATGGCGGCGCCGCTGTCGCGCGAGGACATGCTCGACCTGGGCGAGTATTTTGCCGCGCAAAAACCCATCGCCTCGCAGTTCAAGGCCGACGGGCAAAAAGTGGAAGCCGGCAGGAAGAAGGCCGAGGAAGTGCTCTGCACCATGTGCCATCTCGGCGGCTTTACCGGGCAGAATGAAATTCCCCGTGTGGCGGGGCAGCAGTATGCGTATATCGTCAAGCAGCTCGAAGACTTCCGCTCGCGCAAGCGGACTAATGATGCGGGGAGTATGACTAGCGTGGCTCGCGGGCTGTCGGATGCGGATATTCAGAATCTTGCTAGTTATATTGCTAATTTGCAGTAGGGTTTTTGGGAGGCTGGGGGGCCATACGACATCGCCCTTGCGTGGTTGGTCGCTGTTTGTTTGAGCGGCGATGGTTTTTGCACCCAAGAGCCATCGCCGCACAAAGAAACAGCAACCAACCAAGCAAGGGCGATGTCGTACGGCACTTGGGTCCAAAAACCAACGCCGCAAAAAGAAACAGCGACCAACCCCCAATTACCAACTCTCAAATAAAAAAACGGGGCTTGCGCCCCGCTCAAACCCTCGTCGGTCCGGACCTCCGGCCATCAACAACATAGCCACCGGACCGCCGATCACCGATGCTCGGTAACAGGCCCGCCTCTCGGCCGGGCCCGTTGATCTCTATCAAATCAGTTAGTGGTCTTGGCGCCCGCCTCGAACCACTGGCCCAGCAGCGCGCGCTCGTCATCCGTGATCTGCGTGACGTTGCCAAGCGGCATGGCCTTTTGCTGCACCGCCTGCTGGTAGATCATCTGCGCATGCGCCTTGATCTCGTCGGCGGTATCGAGCTTGATACCCTTGGCGGCGCTCGGCATCATCTTTGGCGCCGCGGCGTGGCACTGGATGCAGCGCGAGTTGATGACTTCCTGCACCTGGGTGAAGCTCACCTGCGCGGGAGCTGCACCGTCCTTGCTGGCGACCACCTCACGCGGCACCGGCGCGATCATCACCGCGACCACCGCCAGCACGGCCACGCCGGCAGCCGGCCACGCGACGTTGATCTTGCCCTTGTGCTTGAGGATGAAGAACTGGCGAATCAGCACGCCGGCCAGCATGATCAGCACCAGCACGGCCCAGTTGTACTTGTAGCTGTAGGTCATGCTGTAGTGGTTCGACAGCATGGCGAACAGCACCGGCAGCGTGAAGTACGTGTTGTGCACGCTGCGCTGCTTGGCGTTCTTGCCATGCACCGGATCCACCGGATCGCCCGCGCGCAGCGCGGCAACCACCTTGCGCTGCCCCGGGATGATCCACACCAGCACGTTGGCGCTCATGATGGTCGCGATCATCGCGCCGGTCAGCAGGAAAGCCGCGCGGCCCGAGAACACGTGGCAGGCCACGAACGCGGCCAGCGCCACGTAGATCGCCACCAGGATGCCGACGGTGCGGTCGCTCTTGCCGAACACGCGGCAGATGCAGTCGTACACCACCCAGCCCACGCCAAGATACGACAGCGCAAACCCGATCGCCGCGCCCGGCGACATGTCCATCACGTTCTTGTCGATCAGGAACGTGCTGGCGTTGAACAGGTACAGCACCACCAGCAGGCCGAAGCCGGTCATCCAGGTGGAATACGACTCCCAGTAGAACCAGTGCAGGTTCTCCGGCAGCGTCTTGGGCGCGCTCAGGTATTTCTGCGGGTTGTAGAACCCGCCGCCGTGCACCGCCCACAGTTCGCCGCCCACGCCCTTCTCCTGCAGGTCTGGGTCGTCGGGACGGGTCAGGCTGTTGTCCAGCCAGACGAAATAGAACGAGGAACCGATCCACGCGATCGCCGTGATGACGTGCACCCAGCGCAGCAGCAGATTGGCCCAGTCGAGAATATAGCCTTCCATGTCTTGTCTCCTTTATTGCCCGTTGCCGCGCTTAGCTGCCACGGTAGGTCGAGTACGACCAGGGGGAGACCAGCAGCGGCACGTGGTAATGCGCGCTGGTGTCGGCGATGCCGAAACGCAGCGTCACCACGTCCAGGAAAGCCGGCTCGGGCAGCTTGGTGCCCTGGGTGCGGAAATAATCGCCGGCGCCGAATTCGAGTTCGTACACCCCGACCGCCATGGTGTCGCCATCCAGCAGGGGCTGGTCGCAACGGCCATCGTGGTTGGTGACGACTGTCTTCAGCGTCTCCTTACGATTGTCGACAATTTTATGCAGGGTAATCGACATGCCGGCGCCGGGCGTGCCGGCTGCGGTGTCGAGTACATGTGTGGTCAAGCGTCCCATCCTGTTATTCCTTAGGGCTTTGGGTTGTGAGAGGCGCCGCTGCCTTCACTAGCACCATTTGTGGGAATGGTGCCCGCTCGGTACGTATTTCTAACGCATCCCGGCGCTGGACTGGTGCATGGCGACAATGCTTCGCACCACTCCGGATGGCAACTCAGGAATTACCCTGACTTGTCGAAAACCTAGCTCGGTTTTGTTGACAATATTGCCGTGCTAACCAAATAATTGTCAACAATTTTTGGGGCGCGCCACTCTGCTTCACCCCGCTTACACGGCGCGCTGCTCCCCTCCTCACCGATACGCTGGTGCCAAGATGTCCAAGAGTCTCAAGCTGATCGCCGGTGCCGATGACACCGCCGCCCCGACCGAAATCAAGCCCGCCCGCAAGGGTTCCGTCGAGGAGCGCATGTATCACGAGATCTATGACGCGATCATGGAGCACCGACTGCCCCCGCGCACCAAGCTGACCGAGCACTCGCTGTGCGAAATCTATGCCACCGCGCGCCACACGGTGCGCAAGGTGCTGGCGCACCTTGCCGCCGACGGCATGGTGGACCTGGAGCCCAACCGCGGCGCCTTCATCGCCAGCCCCTCCACCGACGAGGCGCACGACATGTTCGAGCTGCGCCAGATGCTGGAGCGCGCGGTGCTGGAGAAGCTCGCCGGCATGCGCGACGTCAAGCGCGTGATCGCGCCGCTGCGCAAGATGGTGGAGGCCGAGCGCCAGGCCTTCCTCACCAATGAGCGGCCCAAGTGGATCCGCCTGTCGGCCGAGTTCCATACCGCACTGGCCGAGCTTTCGGGCAATGCGCTGCTGGTCACCATGATGCGCCGGCTGGTGTCGCGCACCACGCTGATGATCGCCAGCGTCGAGGCGCCGGGCAATAACGCCTGCTCCTTCGATGAACACGAAGAGATCCTCGACGCACTGGAACAGGGCGATGCCGCCCTGGCCCAGAGCCGTATGGCGCACCACCTCGGCGCATGCGCGGACCGCGTGCAGCCCGATGAACCGGGCAATTTCGATCTTCGCAGCGTGCTGGGTCACTCCACCTAGCAAGTTGTTCCCGTTGCCAACCTGCGGCCAAGGCCCGATTCCTGCTCATGAGAAACGCGTCCCCGACGATGCGCGAAGCCGGAGTCACATACCGAGAGCCACCCCGCCCGGCAACGTTCCCATCAAATCCAAAGGAGAGGAGACACATCCATGACTAGCGCTAGCACCACGGTCCCAACGGACCAAACCAACGAGCGGCTGCCTTCGGGCCGGCTGCTTGCGCTCGGCCTGCAGCACGTGCTGGTGATGTATGCCGGTACCGTCGCGGTGCCGCTGATCATCGGCGGCGCGCTCAAGCTGCCCAAGGACCAGCTCGCCTTCCTGATCAATGCCGACCTGTTCGCGGCGGGCCTGGCCACGCTGATCCAGGCTTTCGGCTTCTGGAAGTTCGGCATCCGCATGCCGGTCATGATGGGAGTGACCTTTGCCTCGGTGGCGCCGATGATCGCCATCGGCTCCGACCCCAATGTGGGCCTGCTGGGCATCTACGGCGCGGTGATTGCCGCGGGGGTATTCGGCATCCTGGTGGCGCCGCTGATGGGACGCATGCTGGGGCTCTTCCCGCCAGTCGTCACCGGCACGGTGATCACGCTGATCGGGGTGTCGCTGATGCGGGTGGGCATCAACTGGGCGGCCGGCGGCCAGCCCACCACCCGTGCCGTGATCGACGGCGTGGTCAAGGATGTGCCAAACCTCGCCTATGGCGACCTGGGCAACCTGGGCATCGCGGCGCTGGTGCTGGTGGCGATCCTGTTGCTGAGCAAGTATGGCCGCGGCCTGATCTCCAACTGCGCGGTGCTGCTTGGCATCGTGATCGGCACCCTGGTGGCGATGGCGCTGGGCAAGGTCTCCTTCGAAGGCCTTAACGACGCCAGCGCGATCGCGCTGATCACGCCGCTGCATTTCGGCATCCCGACCTTCGACCTTCCCGCCATCCTGTCGATGTGCGTGGTGATGCTGATCACGCTGGTGGAATCCACCGGCATGTTCCTCGCGCTGGCCGATATCACCGGCAAGCGCCTGTCCAACGAGGACCTGACCCGCGGCCTGCGTGCCGACGGCCTTGGCACCGTGATTGGCGGCCTGTTCAACACCTTCCCTTACACCTCGTTCTCGCAGAACGTGGGCCTGGTGACGGTGACCGGCGTGCGCTCGCGCTATGTGGCGGTGGCCGGCGGCATCATCCTGATCGGCCTGGGCCTGTTCCCGAAGATGGCGCACATCGTGGCCTCGGTGCCGCAGTTCGTGCTCGGCGGCGCGGGCATCGTGATGTTCGGCATGGTGGCCGCCACGGGCATCCGCATCCTGGGCTCGTGCGATTTCAACCGCAACCGTTTCAACCTGTTCATCGTCGCCATCTCGATCGGCTTCGGCATGATCCCGACGCTGGCGCCGACCTTCTTCCAGTACCTGCCCAAGTGGACCGACCCGTTCACCCACAGCGGCATCGTGCTGGGCACCATCGTGGCAGTCGTGCTCAACGTCTTCTTCAACGGCATCCAGTCGCGTGAAGAAGCCATGCGCAACGCCGCGGCCAACTCGCACGGCACGGAATAAGTCCAGCCGGCGGCGGCCGGCACAGTTTCCTGAAGAACCATGACCCTGATGACAAGCCACAACTATCCACGCGATCTGATCGGTTACGGCAGCCAGCCGCCGCACGCCCGCTGGCCGGGCGGCGCGCGCATTGCGCTGCAGTTCGTCCTCAACTACGAAGAGGGCGGCGAAAACAACGTGCTGCACGGCGATGCCGGCTCCGAGCAGTTCCTCTCCGAGATCATCGGCGCGGCGGCTTACCCCGACCGCCACATGAGCATGGAGGGCGTGTACGAGTACGGCTCGCGCGCCGGCGTCTGGCGCATCCTGCGCGAGTTCGAGCAGCGCGGGCTGCCGCTGACGATCTTTGGCGTGTCAATGGCATTGCAGCGCCATCCGGACCTGACCCGCGCGTTCGTCGAGCTCGGCCATGAGATCGCTTGCCATGGCTGGCGCTGGATCCACTACCAGGGCATGGACGAAGCCACCGAGCGCGAGCACATGCGCATCGGCATGCAGATCATCAAGGAGCTGACCGGATCGCTGCCACTGGGCTGGTACACCGGCCGCGACAGCCCCAACACGCGCCGCCTGGTGGTGGAGCACGGCGGGCTGCTGTACGACTCGGACTACTACGGCGACGACCTGCCCTTCTGGACCGAGGTGGAAGTCACCGGCGGCGAAAAGAAGCCCCACCTGGTGGTGCCCTATACGCTCGACTCCAACGACATGCGCTTTGCCACGCCGCAAGGCTTCAACACCGGCGAGCAGTTCTTCCAGTACCTCAAGGACGCCTTCGACGTGCTCTACGCCGAGGGCGATCCGCAGGGGCTGGATCGCCCCAAGATGCTGTCGGTGGGCATGCACTGCCGCCTGCTGGGCCGCCCGGGCCGCATGCGCGGGCTGCAGCGCTTTCTCGACTACGTGCAGGGACACGACAAGGTCTGGATCTGCCGGCGCGTGGATATCGCGCGCCACTGGGCCGAAACCCATCCCTACTCCGCACAGAACCACGCCTAAGCCGAACCATAAGCCGAACCATAAGCCGAACGATAAGCCGAACCATGAGCCAGACCTACACCCTCGACCAACTCAACGCCATGCCGGCCGCCGACTTCATCCAGGCGCTCGGCGGCATCTATGAACACTCCGCGTGGGTGGCGCAGGCCGCCGCCACGCAGCGCCCCTTCGCCCATGCTGCCGCGCTGGCCGACGCCATGCGCGCCATCGTGGACGGCGCGGGCGATGCCGCCCAGATCAAGCTGGTGCGCGCCCACCCGGAGCTGGCCGGCAAGGCCGCCGTGCGCGGCGAGCTGACCGCCGAATCCACCCGCGAGCAAAGCGGCGCCGGCCTGGACCAGTGCTCCGCGGCGCAGTTCGAGCAACTGCAGTCGCTCAACCGCCAGTACAACGAGAAATTCGGCTTCCCCTTCATCCTGGCGGTGCGCGGCTACGACCGCGCCGGCATCATCGGCGAGTTCGCAAGGCGCGTGAACAACGAACCGGCCGCGGAGTTGCAAACTTGCATCAACCAGATCCACCGCATTGCGCAATTCCGCCTGAACGACTTAGTATCCGGCTGAGCCAAAAAAGCAGCGGGTTCGTTAGCCCTGCCATACCTCTGATTTACCGCTGACTTACCCACGCTGCTGTAACGGGCATTGCCCGGACCGAGCCCAGGTCCGGCGCCTGCCCGGCACGAAGAAAAACACCAGAGCTAATAGAACCCGTCAGGGACCCAGTACACAGAGAACGCAACGGATCAACCACGGAGAAACCCACAATGCATAAGCAGATCAAGCCGGCCCTCAAGCTGGCAGCGATGGCGGCAGCCCTTTTCAGCGGCGCGGCCATGGCGCAATCCAGCGTCACGCTGTACGGCCAGGCCGACATGTTCGTCGGCGGCGTCAAGAACGTCGGTGCCGCCAACCGCGCCTATGTCGCCAATTCGGGCGGCATGCAGACCTCGTACTGGGGCATCAAGGGCACCGAAGACCTCGGCGGCGGCACCAAGGCCATCTTCGACCTGAACGGCTTCTTCCGCACCGACAGCGGCTCCTCGGGCCGCTTCAACGGCGACTCGATGTTCAGCCGCAATGCATTCGTGGGCCTGCAGAACGACAAGCTGGGCACCATCAAGCTGGGCCGCAACACCACGCCCTTCTTCGTGTCGACCATCCTGTTCAACCCGCTGGTCGACTCCTACGTGTTCTCGCCGATGGTGTTCCACACCTATTTCGGCGCCTCCACGGCCCGCGTGAACGACCCGGGCATCATCGGCGATTCGGGCTGGAACAACTCGCTGCTGTACTCCACGCCGAACTTCGGCGGCCTGACCGCCAACGTGATCTACTCGTTTGGCGAGAAAGCTGGCGCCACCGGCCAGAACAAGTGGGGCGGCAACCTGATGTACTTCAACGGCCCGTTCGCTGCCACGCTGGCCTTCCAGCAAGTCAAGTTCGACAGCACGCCGGGTGACGTGACCGCGTCGACCAGCCCGCTGCTGGTCGGCTTCAGCAAGCAGAATGCGGTGCAGGGCGGCGTGAGCTACGACTTCAAGATCGTCAAGCTGTTCGCGCAAGGCCAGTACATCAAGTCGGACATCAACAACAACGTCAACGGCGACATCAAGCACACCAACGGCCAGGTCGGCGTTTCGGTGCCGGTCGGCAATGGCAATATCCTGGCGTCCTACGCTTACGACAAGACCAAGAACTCGGTCGCGGACTTCAAGCGCAACACGGTGGCAGTCGCCTACGACTACAACCTGTCCAAGCGCACCGACGTCTACGCCGCTTACTTCTACGACAAGATCACCGACCTGTCGCACGGCGACACCTTTGGTGTGGGCCTGCGCCACAAGTTCTGACGCTTTCCCCTTGCCAACGGGAACGGATACCCGTCCTCCCGCCCAACAACCCGCCCTTGTGGCGGGTTTTTTTATGCCCCGCCGGCGCGCCGTGCTCAGGCTGCCAGCAGGTTGCCGGCGATGAAGTCCACGAAGGCCCTGAGCTTGGGCGACAGCTGGCGACTGGACGGCCACAGCACGCGCAGCATCGTGCGGTCCTGGTTGTAGTCGTCCAGCACGCTGACAAGCGTGCCTTCGTCCAGCTGGCGCCGATCAGCGAGGGGCTGGGGGTATCCGAGGCGCTTGCTGGCCAGTTCGTAAGCCTCTACGCCATCGGCTCGCTGGTGGCGGCCATCCCGCTCACCGCGGCCACGCAAGGCTGGCGCCGCCGGCCATTGCTGCTGGCAGCGCTGGCGGGACTGCTGGTCTTCAATACGCTTACCGCGCTGGCGCCCGGCCACGTGATGGCACTAGTGGCGCGCTTCCCGGCCGGCATGGCGGGCGGCCTGACCTGGTGCATGCTCGCGGGCTATGCGCGGCGCATGGTGCCGGATCACCTCAAGGGCCGCGCACTGGCCGTGGCCGGCGTCGGCGCGTTCCCGTGGGCGCTGCTTGTCTTGCTGGTTGTGGGGCTGCTGATTGCGTGGGCCTCGCGCGGGCATGGGTTCCCGGCGCGTCCCGGCGTGGCCTAGCGCGCGGCGCTGCGAGCGCTAGGGATTCTTGAGCCGCCGGCCGGGCTTGGGCGGCGGCGCCTGCAGGCTCACCAGCAACCGCCCGAACTCGCGCGCGGCCGGCGTCTTCTCGCCATCGCTCCAGATCAGCGCAAAATCCGCTGCAGGCAGCGCCGGCAAGCCGTACTGGCCATCGACCACCTTCATCCCCGGCTTCAGGTCGCCGCGGATTTGCACCGAGGCGCCGAGCCCCGCCAGTACCGCGGTGCGGATGCCCTCCTGGCTTGGCGAAGTAAACGCCACGTGCCACGGTATGGAGGTGCCCTCCAGTGCCGCCACGCCCACCTGCCGGTTGACGCACGGCGAGGGCGACAGCGCGAGCGGCAACGACGCACCCGGTGCGATCTCGAAGGCCTGGGCGGCGGCCCACACGAACTGCGTCTGCTGCAACACCGTGCCGCCCTCCCCGCCGGGCGCCGACAACACCACGGCAAGATCCAGTTCGCCGGCCTTGATCATCGCGCGCAAGTCCAGGTAAGTGCCCACGCTCACATCGAGACGCACGGCGGGGAATGCCCTGGAGAACCGTGACAGCAGTTGCGGCAGCCGCTCGCCCAGGAAGGTTTCCGGCACGCCGAAGCGCACCACGCCGCAAACGGGAGAGGGCTGGAACCGGCGCGAAAGTGCATCGAGCGAGGCCAGGATCTGCTCCGCGTGCTGGAGAAAATCGTTGCCGTCCTCGGTCAGGGTCAGAGTGCGTGTCGTGCGGTGCAGCAGCGGCCGGCCCACCTGCTCTTCGAGCCGCCGGATCTGATGGCTGACCGCGGACTGCGTCAGGTGCAGCCGCTGCGCCGCGCGCGTGAAGCCGCCGGTTTCCTTGACGGCGACAAAGGCCCGCAGCAGTGTCGGATCGAAATCCATGGTCCCTTATTTATGATGAACGCTAATGAATCGGAAGAAATTAGATCATTTCTATCATGGCGAGGACTCGCCCACAATGTGCGCCAAGACCGGCGTCGAGCATGACGCCATCCGTTCCCCGCAACCGGATTCGCCTGGAAAGCACCATCGATGCGCCTCACTCATTCCCGTAAAAACCAAATGGCATTGGCCGCCGTCTGCCTGGCCGCGCTGATGTTCGGCCTGGAGATTTCCAGTGTGCCGGTCATTCTGCCCACCCTTGAGCACGTCCTGCACGGCGGCTTCGGGGACATGCAATGGATCATGAATGCCTACACCATCGCCTGCACCACTGTGCTGATGGCGGCCGGCACGCTGGCCGACCGCTTTGGCCGCAAGCGCATGTTCGTCCTCGGCATTGCCTTGTTCGGCATCGCCTCCCTGATCTGCGGCCTGGCGCAAAGCGCCGCCGTGCTGATTGCCAGCCGGTTCCTCCAGGGCATGGCCGGCGGCGCGATGCTGATCTGCCTGGTGGCGATCCTGTCGCATCAGTTCCAGGAAGGCAAGGAACGCAGCAAGGCCTTTGGCGCCTGGGGCGTCGTGTTCGGAATCGGCCTGGGTTTCGGGCCAATCGTTGGCGGCATGATCGTTGCCGTATCCAGCTGGCAATGGGTGTTTCTGGTGCACGTGCTGCTGGCCATCCTGACCTTGGCGCTGGTCTTCGCGGGCGTGGAAGAGTCGCGCGATCCGCAGGCGGGCAAGCTCGATATCGCGGGCATCGTCACGCTGTCGCTGGCCGTTTTCGGCCTGGCCTACCTGATCACGCAGGGACCGGAGGCCGGGGTTTCCCGCGCCGCCGCGATCGGCATGACGGCCGCGACGGCGGCCAGCTTCGTGGCTTTCCTGCTTGCGGAAAAACACAATCCGAATCCGATGTTCGATGTTTCGGTGTTCCGCAGCCGGGACTTCTCGGGCGCGCTGCTTGGCTCCATGGGCATGAACTTCAGCTTCTGGCCATTCATGATTTACCTGCCGCTTTATTTCCACGGCGGCCTGGGCTACGGCAGCGTGACCGCCGGTTTGTCCTTGCTGGCTTACACGCTGCCCACGCTGTTGTTTCCGCCGCTGGGAGAGCGGCTTGCGCTGCGCTACGGGGCCGGCAGGGTCATTCCCCTGGGCTTGTTCACGATCGGGCTGGGCTTCATGCTGATGAAGCTCGGCAGCAGCCTGGCGCAGGCGAGCTGGCTCACCCTGCTGCCGGGTTCGCTGCTGGCCGGCATCGGCCTGGGCATCACCAACACGCCGGTGACCAACACCACCACCGGCTCGGTTCCCAGCAGCCGCGCGGGCATGGCCTCCGGCATCGACATGAGCGCGCGGATGATCTCGCTGGCGGTCAATATCGCGTTGATGGGATTCATCCTGGTCGCAGGGATCTCTGCGTATCTGAAGCGTGCCTTTCCGGGGGCGTTCGATGCGTTGCAGTTGCGCGCGCTGGCGCAGCGCATTGCCGCGGGCAACCTGGATGCGCCCGGTGACGCCTTCGCGCAACTGCCGGCCCTGGACGCGTCCGGCGCCGCGCTGCATGCGGCGCTGGTCCATGGCTTTGGCTGGGTGATGCTGTATGGCGGGATTGGCGCCTGGGTCCTCGCCTTGCTCAGCCTGATGATGTTCGCCCCCGGCAAACGAGGGCATCAGGCGGTTGCCGATCCCGCGGGCCGCTGCGCTTAGAAGTCCGCCGCCATCGCGAGCTGGAAGGTGCGCGGCGTGCCCTGCGTCAGGTAGCCGCCGCAGGTCGATGCCCGGTACGTTCAGCCGCCTCCCCGGGTTGGCACGCCGGCGATGGCCCAGGCCGACGATTCACGCCGTGCCGGGCACGGAATCGCGCACGCCTTGCGCCCCGCGAACTCGCTGGCCACGCGGGCCAGGTCGATCTCCCAGCCGCGCGCTTCGAGCGCCTTGAGCGTCTTGCGAAAGGCGATCTGCAAGCCGTCCGAGCGCACCGACACTTCCTCCTGCCAGTCGTCGGGCGTGTGCTGGGGGCAAACCCGGGATAGCACGGCATGGTCCTGCTCGAAGATGCGCAGGTTGCTGCGGCGGGTGCGCGCGTCAAGCAGCGCGCTCTTCATGAAGGTACGTCCCATCATCCACAGGGTGCGCGTGCGTTTGGCGTCGACCGGCAGGTGCGCCGAAACGATGCGGATCTCCCAGCCGGGACGGGGCTCGAGCCGCAGCGTGGTGCACGGCCCGGAGAAGTGGTAGCCCGGCGTGGTGTAGACCGGCACCCGGCCACCCGCTGCCCCGCGGGCGAGCCACGCCGGCCATGAGCGGCGCCGCGGGCGGTACATGCGCATGCGCGCCTCGCCCTGCCACTCGCCTGCCTCTACCGTGAAGTCGTCGATCTCGGGATGCGCGGGGTCGCCGAAAGCCGTGCCATGCACGAATGGCGCGTGGGCAAAATCCAGGCCGTTCTCCATCACGCGGTCCCAGCTGGCATCCCAGTCGAAATGCCCGCGCACCAGCCGGAAACGGGGATCCTCGGCCCAGGACAGATCCGGCAGCGGCGGCCGCTCCGCCGGCGGCAGGTCTCCCAGGAAGGCCCAGACCCAGCCAAAGCGCTCCACCGTCGGGTAAGCGTCCACCCGCGCCCGGGTGGGCACCCGCAGTCCCGGCTGGGCCGGGATATGCGTGCAGATGCCATTGCCGTCGTAGCGCCAGCCGTGGTACGGGCACGCCACGTCGCCGGCCACCACGCGGCCATGGCTGAGCGAGCCACCCCGATGCGCGCAAACGTCGGACAGCACGCAGGCCAGGCCGGCGCTATCGCGAAACAGCACCAGCTTCTGGCCCAGCGCGGTCACCGTGACAGGCTCGGCACGCACATCCGTTGAGTGGCCTAGCACATACCAGAGATTCTTCAGCATGGGGATTGCCTTGAGGATGGCCGCGAGGATGGCCAGGGGTCGCCAGGTTCGCGAGATTGCCCTGGCGCCGAGGGGAGCCTCGCCGCCGGACCGGCGGCGCATTGCACGCCTCGCGCCCGCTGCTGGGCAGCGCGCGCCGCACCATGGCGGTTCGACCGGTTTGGGCGCCGCTGGTTTCGCCGGTGCCGCGACGCAGCATGGATTTGCTGCAGTGCGATAGAGATAGACTACCGGATTTCGGGATCGAAAGTCGCTGCTTAATAGGGCGATTCAATTGGCGGGCCTGCGCCTGCGTGCCTAAATTTAGGTTCCAGGCAACAAGACGGCAACGGACGAGGTGACTCATGCGGCGTGATGCAAAGACCCGGTCGGAGTTGATGGCCATCCTGAACCAGTTCCTCAACAACAATCCAGAGTGCGGCGAGTGCGAACTGCACGCCATGCGAGTTCACCAGCCCGACCACACCGGTTGCAACTGGAGCGCGGAAGTCGATTTCCCGCGCGAGGAGGACGACCATTTGCCAACCCGGCTGGCAGCAGCCAAGTCCATCATCGTCGTGATGCGCGAGCAGTACAACATGTTGCAATAGCGGCAACGGGATCAGGGCGGGACAGGTTTTCCGGGCCGGCGGAACTGCTTCACAAGCCGGTCAAAAAAAACGGGGCTCCAAAGGAGCCCCGTTTTCATTGGGTGGCGGCCGGCAAGCCGGCCGCGCCGCCGGATCAGCGCACCGCGTTGGCTTCGGCCACCGCTACCGCCGTCATGTTGACGATGCGGCGGGTGGTAGCTTGCGGGTTGAGAATGTGCACCGGCTTGGCCGCACCCAGCAGGATCGGGCCAATGGTGACGCCTTGCCCGCCCGTGATCTTGAGCAGGTTGAAGGCGATGTTGGCTGCATCCAGCGTCGGCATGACCAGCAGGTTGGCGCTACCGGCCAGCTTGGTGCCCGGCAGGAAGTGGCGGCGCACGTCCTCGACCAGGGCGGCGTCGCCCTGCATCTCGCCCTCCACTTCCAGGTGCGGTGCCTCGCGGGCCAGGATCTCCTGGGCCGCGCGCATCTTCCTGGCCGACGGGCGGTCCGACGAGCCGAACATCGAGTGCGACATCAGCGCCACCTTCGGGTGCTGGCCAAAACGCGCGATCTCCTCGGCGGCCAGCTGCGTGATGGCGGCGAGTTCCTCCGCGGTGGGATCGTCATTGACGAAGGTGTCGGTGATGAACAGCGTGTACTTCTCGAGCATCAGCGCGTTCATCGCGGCGAACACCTTGGCGCCTGGCGCCAGGCCGATCACGTCCCGCACATGCTCCAGGTGGGCTTCGAAGCGGCCCACGGTGCCGCACAGCATCGCGTCGGCGTCGCCCATATGCATCAGCATGGTGCCGATCAGCGTATTGGAGCGGCGCAGCGCCACCTTGGCCATGTCCGGCGTGACGCCGTCGCGGCCGCGCAGCGCGTGGTAGGCCTCGTGGTAGGCACGGTAGCGCGGGTCGTCTTCCGGGTTGATCAGCTCGAAGTCCGTGCCGGCCTTCAGGCGCAGGCCGGCCTTGTCGATGCGCATCTGGATCACGTGCGGGCGGCCGATCAGGATCGGACGGGCCAGGCCTTCGTCCACCACGGTCTGCACCGCGCGCAGCACGCGCTCTTCTTCGCCCTCGGCATAGACCACGCGCTTGGGCGCGGCCTTGGCGGCCGTGAACACCGGCTTCATGATCAGGCCGGTGTGGTAGACGTACTGGGTGAGCTGCTGGCGGTAGGCTTCCAGGTCCTTGATCGGACGGGTGGCCACGCCGGATTCCTCGGCGGCCTTGGCCACCGCCGGCGCGATCTTCTCGATCAGGCGCTGGTCGAACGGCGTCGGGATGATGTAGTCCGGGCCGAACTTCAGTTCCTGGCCACCGTAGGCGGCAGCAACGGCGTCGTTCAGCTCGGCTTCGGCCAGGTCGGCGATGGCCTTGACGCAGGCCAGCTTCATGGCTTCCGTGATCTTGGTGGCACCGCAATCCAGCGCGCCGCGGAAGATGTACGGGAAGCACAGCACGTTGTTGACCTGGTTCGGGTAGTCCGAGCGGCCGGTGGCGATGATGCAATCCGGGCGCGCGGCCTTGGCCACTTCCGGGCGGATTTCCGGCTCAGGGTTGGCCAGTGCCAGGATGATGGGCTTGTCGGCCATGGTCTTGACCATCTCGGCGGTCAGCACGCCGGCGGTCGAGCAGCCCAGGAACACATCGGCGCCATTGACGATGTCGGCCAGGGTGCGGTTCGAGGTGTCTTGCGCGTAGCGCGCCTTGTTGGGTTCCATGTTGGCGTCGCGGCCCACATAGATCACGCCCTTGGAATCGACCACCGAGATGTTCGAGCGGGTCACGCCCAGGCTCACCATGGTGTCCAGGCAGGCGATGGCCGCGGCGCCAGCGCCCGAAACCGCCAGCTTGACCTTGGCGATATCCTTGCCGACCACCTTCAGGCCGTTGAGCAGCGCCGCGCCCGAGATGATGGCGGTGCCGTGCTGGTCATCGTGGAAGACGGGGATGTTCATGCGTTCGCGCAGCTTCTTCTCGATGTAGAAGCACTCGGGCGCCTTGATGTCTTCGAGGTTCACGCCGCCGATCGTCGGCTCCAGCGCGGCCACGATCTCGACGATCTTGTCCGGGTCGTGCGCATCGAGCTCGATGTCGAACACGTCGATGCCGGCGAACTTCTTGAACAGGCAGCCCTTGCCCTCCATCACCGGCTTGCCGGCCAGAGGACCGATGTCGCCCATGCCGAGCACGGCGGTACCGTTGGTGATCACTGCCACCAGGTTGCCACGCGAGGTGTACTCGGCGGCCATCGCGGGATCCTTGGCGATCTCCTCGCAGGCGTAGGCCACGCCCGGGGAGTAGGCCAGGGACAAGTCGCGCTGGTTGGACAGCGCCTTGGTCGCGTTTACCTGGATCTTGCCCTTGGTCGGGCTGCGGTGGTATTCCAGCGCGGCCAGGCGCAATTGCGCTTCAGGACTGTTGGGGGCATGTTGCGGTGCATCACCGCCGGTCTTGCTGGTCATTATGCTCGTCCAGGAAGTGGCCCTGCCAGTGCCCGCCGAGGCTGCGCCGGTCGTATCCGGCGTGGCTTGCCGGAATCTTCCATTGCAGCTTTCAAAGACGGGCTCCGGCGGCTCGGGCCGAAAAATCGAGCCGTCATTCTAGCTCACCCAAGCCCGGCGCGAAGCCCCTCCCACTGGGGCATCCGGGGATTTAAGGCTTTTCGCCGGGCAATTCAGTTTTTACCACCGCACAGGCAATGCCTTGCTTGTGGCTTGCCACCTGCTACTTGTCATTCGGGTCCAGCGGCAATATCACCCGCCGTGGCCGGCCGCTCTCCGCCGGGAACTGCACGAAGGCGCTGCGGATCAGGTAGGGCATCGCCGCCTGCAGGGACGACCCCTCTGCGCGGTGGTTCGCCGTGACCTGGTAGACCCGGCGGCCGCTGGCGGCATCCTTGAAGAATACGCGCAGCGTGGACTGGGTGACCGGCACATCGCGCACCGTGGTCACCGGCGGCCAGTAGCCCGGGCCACCCCAGCCGTACGGGCCCCAGGGGCGGTAGTAAGGCCCCCAGTAAGGGCCGGGATAAAAGCCGGGGCCCCACGGGTCGACGTAGTTGGTCTCCTGGATCCGCATCAGCCGCGAGTTGCTGTCGTACTCCATGCTGACCAGGTAATGCGCCTGTGGCCGGGCCACCTGCTCGAAGCCGATTCCGGAGAGCGCCTGCGCCAGCCACTGCTCATAGGTCTGGTCCTCGAGCTGCGTCTGCTGGCCGCCGGTGCGATCGAAGGCATAGGTGCGCGGCGGATCGTTCTGCCAGTCGCCCTGGCGGAAGGCCGTCACCTCGGTGGTGACGGTGCTGGCGCAGCCGGACAGCAGCGCCACGCCGAGCAGCGCCGCGCCCGCCATCAGGCGGCTGCCGCGCCAGCCTTCGCCGGCTATCCGGCCCCAATCCTGACCAAGCTTCACCAGCTTTCCGAGCGTTGCCAGCCATCGTTTTGGCATCATGCCCCTCATCGATTCGTTGTCCGTTGTGTGACTCTGACCGTGCCGGGCCGGCGGAATTCCGTCCCGATCGGCCACCAGCGCCGCGCGCCCGAGCCGGGGCGCCCGCGCTTGGCTACAATGGGTTCTTCAGTGCCGTGGCACGCGGCCCGGCAGCGCCTTCCGCCCTGCCCGCCTGCCGTGACCATGGTGACCATGCCGCCCCAAGTGGCCCTCAGAGGACAGGATTCCTTCATGCTGCGCACCGACACGCCCGTTACCGTCCATCGCAAAGACTATACTCCGCCGGCCTTCGCTTTTGAGCACGTCGACCTCACCCTCGAGCTCGACCCGGCGCGCACGGTGGTCACCAATATCCTGCGCTTCACGCGCCAGGCACCCGGCCCGCTGGTGCTGGCGGGCGAGGCACTGGAGCTCGTCGGGGTCCGCCTCGACGGCAAGCCGCTGGAAGGCGCGCAGCAGACACCCGACAGCCTGACGCTGCCCGAGCTGCCCGCGCAAGGCACGCTGGAAATCGTCACCGCCTGCCAGCCGGCCGCCAACACGTCGCTGTCCGGCCTCTACGTTTCCAACGGCAACTTCTTTACCCAGTGCGAAGCCGAGGGCTTCCGCAAGATTACCTATTACCTGGACCGCCCCGACGTGATGTCGACCTTCCGGGTCACGCTGCGCGCGCAGCGCGCTGCCTACCCGGTGCTGCTGTCCAACGGCAACCTGATCAGCGAGCGCGAGCTGCCCGACGGCCGCTTTGAGGCCGTCTGGGAAGACCCGTTCAAGAAGCCCGCCTACCTGTTCGCGCTGGTGGCCGGCAAGCTGGAATGCATCGAGGAGCGGATCCAGTCCGCCTCCGGCAAGGAGAAATTGCTGCAGGTCTGGGTGGAGCCGCAGGACCTGCCCAAGACGCGTCATGCCATGGATTCGCTGATCCACTCGATCCGCTGGGACGAGCAGCGCTTTGGCCTGGAGCTGGACCTCGACCGCTTCATGATCGTCGCCGTGGGCGACTTCAACATGGGCGCGATGGAGAACAAGGGCCTCAACATCTTCAACACCAAGTACGTGCTGGCCAACGCCGAGACCGCCACCGATGCCGATTTCGGCAATATCGAATCCGTGGTCGGGCATGAGTACTTCCACAACTGGACCGGCAACCGCGTGACCTGCCGCGACTGGTTCCAGCTCTCGCTCAAGGAAGGCCTGACGGTGTTCCGCGACCAGGAATTCTCAGCCGACATGATGGGCTCCGAATCCGGGCGCGCGGTCAAGCGCATCGAGGACGTGCGCATGCTGCGCCAGGTACAGTTCCCCGAGGATGCCGGCCCCATGGCGCATCCGGTGCGCCCCGACAGCTACGAGGAAATCAACAACTTCTACACCGTGACGGTGTACGAGAAAGGCGCCGAGGTCGTGCGCATGTACCAGACCCTGCTAGGCCGCGACGGTTTCCGCAAGGGCATGGACCTGTACTTCCAGCGCCACGACGGCCAGGCCGTGACCTGCGACGACTTTCGCGCCGCCATGGCCGACGCCAATGGCCGCGACCTGACGCAGTTCGGCCGCTGGTACAGCCAGGCTGGCACGCCGGTGGTCGCGGTGCGCACCGCGTGGGACGCGGCCACCGGCACCCTGGCGCTGACGCTGTCGCAAACCAGCCCCAAAGTCGGCATCGAGACGCGCCCCGGCACGCCGGACAAGCTGCCCTTCCATATCCCCTTCGCACTGGGCCTGATCGACGCCAGCGGCGCCGACCTTGCGCTGCAGCTCGAGGGTGAAAGCCAGCCCGGCGCCAGCACGCGCGTGCTGGATTTCACCGAGGCCGAGCAGACCTTCCGCTTCATCAACCTGCCGCGCGGCGCCGAGCCGCCGCTGGCGTCGTTGCTGCGCGACTTCTCCGCGCCAGTCATCATCGACGCCGAGTACAGCGAAGCGCAGCTGACCTTCCTGCTCGCGCACGACAGCGATCCGTTCAACCGCTGGGAGGCCGGCCAGCGCCTGACCACGCGCGCGCTGCTGCAACTGGTGGCCCAGAGCCAGGCCGGCCGCGAGCTCCACCTCGACCCGGCGCTGGTGGCCGCGCTGCGCACCGTGCTCAACGACCAGCAGCTCAGCCCCGCCTTCCGCGAGCAGGCCCTGACGCTGCCGGCCGAGGCTTACCTCGCCGAGCGCATGGGCGTGGCCGATCCGGCGGCCATCCATCGCGCCCGCCAGTTCATGCGCGAGGCGCTGGCGCGCGCGCTCAAGGCCGACTGGCTGGCCGCGTACGAGGCCAACGCCACGCCGGGCGCCTACAGCCCCGATGCGGTGTCCGCCGGCAAGCGCGCGCTGCGCAACCTGGCACTGGGCTACCTGGCCGACAGCGGTGACGCCGCCATGCAGGCGCTGGCAGAAGCGCAATACATGGCCGCCGACAACATGACGGACCGCTTCGCCGCGCTCAGCGCCATGGTCAACACCTTTGCCCCCGGCCGCGAGGCCGCGCTGGCCGATTTCTACCAGCGCTTCGAGCAAGACCCGCTGGTGATCGACAAATGGTTCTCGCTGCAAGGCACGCAGCGCGGCACCGTAGGGCCGCAAAGCGCCGGCCACAAGGGCAAGCACACCATCGACACGGTGCGCGCGCTGATGCAGCATCCCGCCTTCAACCTGCGCAACCCCAACCGCGCGCGCTCGCTGATCTTCAGCTTCTGCGCGGCCAACCCGGCCCAGTTCCATGCCGAGGATGGCTCGGGCTACGCGTTCTGGGCCGAGCAGGTGCTGGCGCTGGACGCCATCAACCCGCAAGTGGCGTCCCGCCTGGCGCGGGTGATGGATCGCTGGCAGAAGTACGCCCTGCCGCTGCGCGACCGCATGCGCGCCGCGCTGGAGCAGGTGGCGGCGGCCAGCGACCTGTCCCGCGACGTGCGCGAGATCGTGAGCAAGGCGCTGGCGCCGTAAGGCAGCGCCGGGCTGGCCGGGGCGCGGCTGGCAGCACCGCGCCCCGGCCCCGCCGACAGTACCCCACAGGCCGGTGGCATTGGCCTGGCGGGCTGGCGCCCATGTAGAATTGCGGCCATTCAAGGAGAATCCCCATGAGTCGCATCAGCCTCACCCGCTACCTGGTCGAGGAGCAGCGCAAGCACAACACGATCGAGCCCGAACTGCGGCTCCTGATCGAAGTGGTGGCGCGCGCCTGCAAGGCCATTTCCAACTCCGTGAGCAAGGGCGCCCTCGCCGGCATCCTCGGCTCGGCCGGCACCGGCAACGTGCAAGGCGAAACCCAGCAAAAGCTGGATGTGATCGCCAACGAAGTCCTGCTCGACGCCAATGAATGGGGCGGCCACCTCGCCGCCATGGCGTCCGAGGAAATGGACAGTTTCTACGAGATCCCGAACCGCTATCCCAAGGGCGAATACCTGCTGCTGTTCGACCCGCTCGACGGCTCGTCCAACATCGACGTGAACGTGTCGATCGGCACCATCTTCTCGGTGCTGCACATGCCCAAGCCGGGCCAGACCGTCACTGAAGCCGACTTCATGCAGGCCGGCAGCCGCCAGGTCGCCGCCGGCTACGCCGTGTACGGCCCGCAGACCACGCTGGTGCTGACCGTTGGCAACGGCGTGCACATGTTCACGCTGGACCGCGAGGCCGGCAGCTTCGTGCTGACGCAGTCGGACGTGATGATCCCGGAAGACACCAAGGAATTCGCGATCAACATGTCCAACATGCGCCACTGGGCCCCGCCCGTGCGTCGCTATATCGACGAATGCCTGGCCGGCGACGAAGGCCCGCGCGGCAAGAACTTCAACATGCGCTGGATCGCCTCGATGGTGGCCGACGTGCACCGCATCCTCACGCGCGGCGGCATCTTCATGTACCCGTGGGACAAGCGCGAACCGGAGAAACCCGGCAAGCTGCGCCTGATGTATGAAGCCAACCCCATGGCCATGCTGATCGAGCAGGCCGGCGGCGCGGCCACCAATGGCCATGAGCGCATTCTCGACATCCAGCCGGAAAAGCTGCACCAGCGCGTGTCGGTGATCCTCGGCTCGAAGAACGAAGTGGAACGCGCAACCCGCTACCACCAGGAAGAGAAAGCGGCCGGCTGATCGCTGGCGGCTTCATCGACGAAAAAGGGACGCCGCGGCGTCCCTTTCTCTATTGCGTCTATCGCGCCCGTGCGGCAACGTTGCGCGGCGGCCAGGGCGTAGCGGACGCGCCCAGTACCGGCTTGCCAAGCAGGGGCGTCGACAATGCGTAGGCGCCGTTCTCGGTGAAGGCCCAGAGGATATTGCGGTCGTACTCGGTGTAGATCGCGAATACGCCTTTGCCGGCGCGGCCCGCGAGGCGCGCCGGCGGTAAACCTCAATATAGCGGCACCGGTGCCCACCCTATAATCGGCGCATGGTCTTCCGCCCCACCAGGCGGTCAAAGCAATGTGCCTCATGTCCAGCCGTCCCACCGTTACCTTGAGCGACGTGATGCTGCGCCGCCTCAAGCTCAAGCCCCTGTTGATCTTCGATCGCGTGCTGCAGTCCGGCTCCATCGTGCGGGCAGCGCGTGAGCTGAGCCTGACCCAGCCCGCCGTCACCAAGGCGATCCAGGAGCTGGAAGAAGACCTCGAAGTCCCCCTGTTCGAGCGCACCAACCGCGGCGTGGTGCCGACCAGCTACGGCCTGCTGCTGGGCGAGCGCGTGAAGTCGGTCATCGCCGAGCTGCGCTACCTCACCGACGAGCTCAACAGCTTCCGCTCGGGCGACACCGGCAACGTCATCGTCGGCACGCTGATCTCCGCCTCGGCCCGGCTGCTGCCGCGCACCATCGCGCTGATGAAAACGCGCCGCCCCGGCATCCTGGTGACGGTGCGCGAAGCCCCCACCGACCGTCTCTTCCCCGCCCTTGCCACCGGCGAGCTCGATCTGGTCATCGGCCGCCTGCCGGAGAGCGATCTGCCGCTCGCCCGCATGTTCGCGCTCACGCACACCGCGCTGTACGACACCGCGATGTGCGTGGTGGTGGCACGCGACAACCCGCTGGCGATCAGCGCCGGCCTGCGCCTGGCCGAACTGACCGCGCATCCGTGGATCCTCCCGCTGAACGAATCTCCCGCGCGCCTGGCCGCCGAGCGCCTGTTCCTCGACGCCGGCCTGCAGGTGCCCGCCAACCTGGTGGAGTCGCTCTCGCTGCTGACCAATATCGGCCTGATGCAGGATCTCGGCGCCATCGGCCTGATGGCGCGCGACGTGGCCGATCATTTCGTGCGCCTCGGGCTGCTGGCCATCCTTGACCTGGGCGATATCGGGCGCTTTGGCACCATCGGATATTCGGTGCGCACGGACCGCGCGCCGGCACCCGCCGCCGCGCATTTCATCGCCTGCCTGCGCGAAGCCGCCGCACTGCCGCCAGAGCGCTGAGCACTCCGAAGCCGGCCACCCTGGCCCCTTCCAGACATGCCATTTTGGAATACCAGGGGCCTTCTTCTTCATTATGCAAGGCCGGGGGGCGCTCCATATACTGGTCCTCGCTGCGCACCCTTCCCCCACCCCGCGCAGCACGGAGACCAACCCGTGCCCAAGCAAAACATTCCACTCATCCGGCACTACATCGACGGCGAGTTCGTCGCCAGCGCCGGCACTTTTCCCGACACCTGCCCGGTGGACGGCCACCTTGTCGCCAACGTGTGCGAAGCCGATGCGGCGCTCGTGGACCGCGCCGTGCAAGCCGCGCGGCGCGCGCTGCAAGGCCCCTGGGGACAACTCGACGTACAACAGCGCGCGGCGCTGCTGCACCGCATCGCCGACGGCATCGAAGCCCGCTTCGACGCGTTCGTGGCCGCCGAGGTGGAAGACACCGGCCGCCCCGAGCACCAGGCCCGCACGCTGGACGTAGCACGCGCCGTCACCAACTTTCGCACCTTCGCCGACCTCGCCAAGACCGCCGGCAACGAACTGTACGAGACGCCCACGGCGGATGGCGCGGGCGCGCTCAACTACACGGTGCGCAAGCCCGTGGGCGTGGTCGGCATCATCTCGCCGTGGAACCTGCCGCTGCTGCTGCTGACCTGGAAGGTCGCGCCCGCGCTCGCGTGCGGCAACACCGTGGTGGCCAAGCCATCGGAAGAGACCCCGGCCTCGGCCGCGCTGCTGGCCGAGGTCATCCACCAGGCCGGCGTGCCGCACGGCGTGTTCAACCTGCTGCACGGCTTCGGCGGCGGCTCCACCGGCGAGTTCCTCACCCGCCACGACGGCATCGACGCCATCACGTTCACGGGCGAGTCCAGGACCGGCAGCACCATCATGCGTGCGGTGGCCGACGGCGTGAAGGAAATCTCCTTCGAGCTCGGCGGCAAGAACGCCGCGGTTGTGTTCGCCGACGCCGATTTCGACGCCGCGGTGGCGGGCGTGCTGCGCTCGTCCTTTACCAACGCCGGCCAGGTTTGCCTGTGCTCCGAGCGCGTATTTGTCGAGCGGCCGATCTTCGATGCCTTTGTGGCGGCGCTCAAGGCGCGCACGCAGGCGCTCAAGCTCGGCTACCCCGGCGACGATGGCGTGGACATGGGCCCGTTGATCTCGCGCGGCCACCGCGACAAGGTGGAGTCGTATTTCCGCCTCGCGGTGGAAGAAGGCGCCACCGTGGTCTGCGGCGGCAAGGTGCCGGTGTTCGGCGATGCGCGCGACGAAGGCGCGTACGTGATGCCCACCATCTGGACCGGCCTGCCGGACAGCGCACGCTGCGTCACCGAGGAGATCTTCGGCCCGGTCTGCCATATCGCGCCGTTCGACAGCGAAGACGAAGTCGTCGCCCGCGTCAACCACAGCGCCTACGGCCTGGCCTGCGCGCTGTGGACCACCAACCTGACACGCGCCCACCGCGTAGCGCGCCAGGTGCGCGTGGGCCTGACCTGGGTCAACACCTGGTACCTGCGCGACCTGCGCACGCCCTTCGGCGGCGTCGGCCTCTCGGGCCTGGGCCGCGAAGGTGGACGCCACTCGCTCGACTTCTACTCGGAAGTGGCGAACATCTGCATCAAGCTCTGAGCCATGACAACCATGACAACCATGACAAACGAGACCCAACAACCCTCCAACGCCGACGCCGCCATCCGCGCCGCCGCCGACCTGCTGTGGCAGGCGCATGCCGGGCATGCGCCCTGCGCGCCGGTGCGCACGCTGATCGGCGAAACCGATCCGCAGGCCGCCTATCAGGTGCAGGAGATCAACACGCAGCGCTGGCTCGCCGCAGGCCGCCGCCTGGTGGGCCGCAAGATCGGCCTGACCTCGCGCGCCGTGCAACAGCAGCTGGGCGTGGGCGAGCCGGATTTCGGCATGCTGTTCGCCGACATGGCCGTGGCCGAGGGCGAGGAGATCGACCTGCGCCGCGTGCTGCAGCCCAAGATCGAAGCCGAGATCGCGCTGGTGCTGGCGCATCCGCTTGCGCATGAGCGCCACACCATCGCCGACCTGATCCGCGCCACCGCCTACGCCTTGCCCGCTGCGGAGATCGTCGGCAGCCGCGTGGCCAACTGGGATATCCGCCTGGCCGACACGATTGCCGACAACGCATCCAGCGGCCTGTTCGCGCTCGGCTCGCGCCCCGTCAAGCTGGCGGACCTGGACCTCATCGGCTGCGGCATGGTGATGGAGCGCCGCGGCGAACAGGTCTCGCTCGGCACCGGCGCCGCCTGCCTGGGCAATCCGTTGCACGCCGCATTGTGGCTGGCCGACACCATGGTGCGCGTGGGCCGTCCGCTGCAGGCCGGCGACATCGTCATGACCGGCGCGCTGGGCCCGATGGTGCCGGTTGCCGCCGGCGACGCCTTCGACCTGGAGATCGAAGGGCTGGGACGCCTGTCCACGCGCTTCGCCCCGGCCAACAAGGAGCCATCCGCATGAGCATGAACATGAGCATAAGCAAGCCATCCCGGACGCGCCTGCGCGCAGCCATCATCGGCTCCGGCAATATCGGCACCGACCTGATGATCAAGATCCTGCGCCACGGCCAGCACCTGGAAGTCGGCGCCATGGTCGGCATCGACGCCGCCTCCGACGGCCTCGCCCGCGCGCAGCGCCTCGGCGTGCCCACCACGCATGAAGGCATCGAGGGGCTGCTTGGCATGCCCGGCTTCGCGGACATCCGCGTGGCCTTCGATGCCACCTCGGCCGGCGCCCATATGCATCACAACGCCGTGCTGCAGAAGCACGGCATCCAGGTGATCGACCTCACCCCGGCGGCTATCGGCCCCTATGTGGTGCCGGTGGTCAACCTGGACGCCCACCTCAATGCGCCCAACCTCAATATGGTCACCTGCGGCGGGCAGGCGACGATCCCCATCGTGCGTGCCGTATCGCAAGTGGCGCCGGTGAGCTACGCCGAAATCGTCGCGTCCATCGCCAGCCGCTCGGCCGGCCCGGGCACGCGCGCCAATATCGACGAGTTCACCGAAACCACCTCCAATGCGATCGTGGAAGTGGGCGGCGCCGCGCACGGCAAGGCCATCATCGTGCTGAACCCGGCGGAGCCGCCGCTGCTGATGCGCGACACGGTGTTCTGCCTGACCGCGGCCGATGCCGACCAGGATGCCATCCGCGCCTCGGTCGAGCGCATGGTGGCGCAGGTGGCCGCCTATGTGCCCGGCTACCGGCTCAAGCAGCGAGTCCAGTTCGAGCGCATCGACCCAGCGCGCCCGCTCACGCTGCCGGGCATCGGCCGCCTGGCCGGCCTCAAGGTCTCGGTGTTCCTGGAGGTGGAAGGCGCCGCGCACTACCTGCCCGCCTACGCCGGCAATCTCGACATCATGACGTCCGCCGCGCTGGCCGCCGCCGAGCGCGTGGCCGGGCACAAGCTGGCGCGCGCGCAAGGAGCAACGCAATGACCGCAGCACCACATCCCGCAGGCAATACCATGAAGAAAGTCCATGTGTCGGACGTGACGCTGCGCGACGGCATGCACGCCATCCGCCACCAATACAGCCTGCCGCAAGCCGTGGCCATCGCCCGCGCGCTGGACGCGGCACGCGTGGACAGCATCGAGGTGGCCCACGGCGACGGCCTCAACGGCTCGAGCTTCAACTACGGCTTTGGCGCGCACACCGATCTCGAATGGATCGCCGCGGTGGCGGCGGAACTCAAGCACGCACGCGTGGCCACGCTGCTGCTGCCCGGCATCGGCACCATCCACGACCTGCGCGCCGCCTACGACGCCGGCGCGCGCACCGTGCGCATCGCCACCCACTGCACCGAGGCCGACATCTCGCGCCAGCATATCGAGTACGCGCGCAAGCTCGGCATGGATACCGTGGGCTTTCTGATGATGTCGCACATGACCACGCCGGCGGCGCTGGCGCAGCAAGCCAGGCTGATGGAATCCTACGGCGCGCAGTGCGTGTACGTGGTGGACTCCGGCGGCGCGCTGTCGATGCGCGACGTGGCCGAGCGCTTCGATGCGTTCAAGCAAGTGCTAGATCCCGCCACCGAGACCGGCATGCACGCCCACCACAACCTGTCGCTGGGCGTGGCCAATTCCATGGTGGCGCTGGAGCATGGCTGCGACCGCGTGGATGCCTCGCTCGCCGGCATGGGCGCGGGTGCGGGCAACGCACCGCTGGAGGTCTTCATCGCGGCGATCGACCGCGCGGGCATTGCGCACGGCACTGATCTCTACGCGCTGATGGACGCCGCGGACGACCTGGTTCGCCCGCTGCAGGACCGCCCCGTGCGCGTCGACCGCGAAACACTGGCGCTTGGCTATGCTGGCGTGTACTCCAGCTTCCTGCGCCACGCCGAGGCTGCCTCCGCGCGCTACGGCATTGCCACCGTCGACATCCTGGTCGAGCTCGGACGCCGCCGCATGGTCGGCGGACAGGAGGACATGATCGTGGACGTGGCGCTGGACCTGTTGCGCCAGCGCGATCCGGCCACCAATCCCACCGCCCCCACCAACAACCCGATCGCGAGTGCCGCATGATTGCCGATCAGATTACCCAGTACGCCACGCGCCTCGACGACGCCGCGCGCCAGCGTGAAGCCATCGACCCGCTGGGTGGCGCCACACCATTTTCCATCGATGACGCCTACGCCATTCAGGCCGGCGCCATCGCGCTGCGCCACGCGCGCGGCGAGCGACCGATCGGCATCAAGCTCGGCTTCACCAGCCGCGCCAAGATGGTCCAGATGGGCGTGGACAGCCTGATCTGGGGCCAGCTCACCGATGCCATGTTGTGCGAGGAAGGCGCCGCGCTCGCGCTCGACGCCTTTATCCATCCGCGCATCGAGCCCGAGGTGTGCTTCCTGACATCGCGCGATATCGCCGGCCCGCTCACCTTGCTCGATGCCGGCGGCTACATCGAGGCGGTGGCCCCGGCCATGGAGATCATCGACTCGCGCTATCGCAACTTCAAGTTCTCGCTGGCCGACGTGGTCGCCGACAACTGCTCGTCCGCCGCGCTGGTGGTGGGTCCGTGGTCGCGCCCGGACAGCGCGCTGGCCAACCGCGGCGTGCAGCTCGAGATCGACGGCCGCCCGGCGCAGCTCGGCACGACCGCGGCCATCCTCGGCAACCCGCTGCGGGCGCTGGTACAGGCCTCGCAACTGCTGGCGCGGGCCGGCATGGTGCTGCCGGCCGGCTCGCTGATCATGGCCGGCGCTGCCACCGCGGCCGAGCCGCTGCGTCCCGGCTGCCACGTGCGCACCCGCGTGAGCGGGCTGGGGCAAGTCGAACTGAGCACACGCTGACAACCGGAGACCACGCATGACTACGCTTTCCAAAGTCCTGACCGGCAAGGCCACCCCGCGCGGCCGCTTCCCGCACGTGAAGCGCGCCGGCGACTTCCTGTTCGTCTCGGGCACCAGCTCGCGCCGTGCGGACAACAGCTTCGCCGGCGCTAGCGCCGACGCCATGGGCGTGACCGCGCTCGACATCCGCGAGCAGACCCGCGCCGTGATCCTCAATATCCGCGAGATCCTGCAAAGCGTCGGCTGCGATTTGTCCGACCTGGTGGAGATCACCACCTTTCTCGTCAACATGAACGATTTCGGCGGCTACAACGAGGTCTACGGCGAGTACTTCGATTACGACGGCCCGACCCGCACCACCGTGGCCGTGCACCAGTTGCCGCACCCGTACCTGCTCATCGAGATCAAGGCCGTGGCCTACCAGCCGCTTCCGCGCTGATGCGCTGATGCGCTGATGCACAGACACGCCCGACATCGCAACCGCAACCTCACCCGCACAAGAGACTCGCGCCATGTTCACCTACGGCATGCCCCTCAACTTCCCGCGCTGGCTGGACGAGCACGCGCACCTGCTCAAGCCGCCCGTGGGCAACCAGCAGGTCTGGCAGGACGCCGACACCATCGTCACGGTGGTGGGCGGCCCCAACCAGCGCACGGATTTCCATGACGATCCGCTCGAAGAGTTCTTCTACCAGTTCAAGGGCAATGCCTGGCTGGACATCATGGACCGTGGCAAGCGCGAGCGAGTGGACCTCAAGGAGGGCGACATTTTCCTGTTGCCCCCGCACGTGCGGCATTCCCCGCAACGCCCCGAGGCCGACAGCCGCTGCCTGGTCATCGAGCGCCAGCGCCCCGAAGGCGTGGTGGACGGCTTCGAGTGGTATTGCCCCGAGTGCAGCGCACTGGTGCACCGCGTGGAGGTGCAGCTCAAGAGCATCGTCACCGACCTGCCGCCGCTGTTTGCCGGCTTTTACGACAACGCAGCGCTGCGCCGCTGCGGGCAATGCGGCACGGTGCATCCGGGCCGGGCCTCGGCATCAGCCAGCAAGGACCCTGAATGAGCACCAACAGCGTGGTGGACATCCACAGCCACTTCTTCCCGCCCATCACCCGCCAGGAGGCCGCGGCGCTTGACCCCGTCGCCGCGCCCTGGCTGCAGACCAATGGCACTGACACGGCCATGATCATGACCGGCGACCAGCCGTTCCGCCCGGTCTACTCCGCGCTGTGGGACCCCGCGCGCCGCATCGAGGAAATGGACCGCTGCGGCGTCGACATCCAGTTGATGTGCGCCACGCCCGTGATGTTCGGCTACCGCTATCCGGCAGACGTCGCGGTGCCCTGGTCGCAGCGCATGAACGACTACGCGCTGGCGCTCTGCGCGCACCGTCCCGCGCGGCTCAAGGCGCTGGCCCAGGTGCCGCTGCAGGATATCGACGCCGCCTGCCGCGAAGCCTCGCGCGCCAAGGCCGGTGGCCATGTCGGCGTGCAGATCGGCAACCACCTCGGCGACCGCGACCTCGACGACGAAGGCCTGATCACTTTCCTCATCCACTGCGCCAACGAAGGCATTGCCGTACTGGTGCACCCGTGGGACATGATGGGCGCCCCGCGCATGAAAAAGTGGATGCTGCCGTGGCTGGTATCCATGCCGGCGGAAACGCAGCTCGGCATCCTGTCGCTGATCCTGTCCGGCGCGTTCGAGCGCATCCCGGCCTCGCTCAAGCTGTGCTTCGCGCATGGCGGCGGCAGCTTCGCCTTCCTGCTCGGCCGCGTCGACAACGCCTGGCGCCATCGCGACATCGTGCGCGAGGACTGCCCGCACCCGCCCTCGTCGTATGTCAACCGCTTCTTCGTGGACTCCGCTGTGTTCGACCCGCGCGCGCTCAAGCTGCTGGTCGACGTGATGGGCGAGGACCGGGTGATGCTGGGTTCGGACTACCCCTATCCGCTCGGCGAGCAACAGGTCGGCGCGCTGATCCGCGGGACCGATCTTGCCGACGCGGCGCGCCGCAAGCTGCTGGGCGCCAATGCAGCCGCATTCTTCGGGCTCGGGACTAACAAGTCATAAACGACAAACAACAAACAACAAGCCACAAACGACCAGCCACAAATGACGCCGCTCGCGCCCCACAAGGCACGGGCGTCGGGCAAACCAAGGAGGAGACATGGAACAAGGAAACGGGCAACGCCACGCAAGCGGAGGCTTCCAGCAAATCGTCCAGCGCGAGCAAGGCCTGCACCGCAGCCTCAAACCCGCTCAGCTCGCCATGATCGCCATTGGCGGCGCCATCGGCACCGGCCTGTTCATGGGCAGCGGCTTTGCCATCGGCTTCGCCGGCCCCGGCGTGCTGCTCAGCTACGCCATCGGCGCGCTGGTCACGCTGCTGCTGATGGGCTGCCTGGCCGAGATGACGGTAGCCCACCCCACCTCCGGCTCCTTCGGCGCCTATGCCGAGCACTATGTCAGCCCGCTCGCCGGCTTCCAGGTGCGCTACGCCTACTGGGCCTCCATCGTGCTCGCGGTCGGCACCGAAGTCACCGCCGTGGCGCTCTACATGGGGTACTGGTTCCCGCAGGTGCCCGCCTGGTTCTGGATCGTCTCGTTCTCCGCCGCGCTGATCCTGATCAACCTGGTCGGCGTAGGCATCTTCGGCGCCGTCGAATACCTGTTCTCGATGGTCAAGATCATCGCCATCGTCGCCTTTATCCTGGTGGCCGCCTACATCGTCTTCGGCGCGCCCGGCAGCACCGGCAGCGGCGCGGCCGGCGCCGGCTTCCACCACTACACGGCGCACGGCGGCTTCCTGCCAAACGGTTTGTGGGGCATGTGGGTCGCGGTGATCGTCTCGATCTTCAGCTACCCCAGCATCGAGATGATCGCGGTCGCCGCCGGCGAAGCCCAGGACCCCGAGCGCGCCGTGCTGATGAACCAGGTGAAGAGGGCGCCGAACATGGAGATGGCCATCATCAGCAGGAAGGCGTCGCCGGGGTGATCTTCGTCACCCACTACCGCTTCCGCCGCCAATGGGCCGCCGCCGGCAACCGCCCCCCCCTGGCCTTGCGCATGCGCGGCTTCCCCGTGCTCACGCTGCTAGGCGCCGGCATGCTGCTGGCCATCATGCTGACCACCCTGTTTACCGACGCCTTCCGCATGACGCTGCTCACCGGCATCCCCTTCCTGGCGGTGCTCAGCGTGGCCTACCTGCTCTGGTTCCGCCAGCGCGCCGAACCCGCGCCACTGGCCGCCAACGATGCCGCCTGAATGATCGTGCCGCCACCTGGCGGCGCGCCTGCGGGGACTCCCGGCAAAATTTTTGCGCCGGGGCTTCCCAGCAAAAAAAAACGCTGCTATGATTGCGGGCTTCATCCGGTTGTTGACGGATGGTGGGCCGAAGTAGCTCAGTCGGTAGAGCAGCTCATTCGTAATGAGAAGGTCGGGGGTTCGATTCCTCTCTTCGGCACCATAAGATTCAAGCACTTAGCCCAACCTGTCCGGTTGGGCTTTGTTGTTTCTGGACTTCGTGTAACCGCCTTGTAAGCGAATTTCGTCAACGGGGCACGGGCCACCCCCGGCAGCACCACCAGAAGTCCTTGGCCGACTTTTAGGGCGACTGCATCCCCTGTATCTCCGATCCCCTGTCCACACCTCCACCGGCGATCGGGGAGGCAAGCACATCGTGGGTGTAGGTATGAACCTTCCACGCGCCGCACTGCTTTCCCACCACTCAGAAGTGCCCTGCGTCGATCGCTACGATCTAGGAGTTACCGTGCAGCCAATGTTCATCGTCAGGGCTGATGGCATCGTTAGGCACGCAAAGGCCCCGTGAAGGCCCAGTGAAGGACGAAATCGGCTTGCCAGTGGACTCGTCGTCATCCCCCCTCATCAATTTGAGGGAGGAAAGGAACTCGATATTTTCCTTTTCGGCCTGCCCAGGATTCAAGATGTCATCCGCGATCCCGACAGCGCCTACGAAACGCCCCAGATTGACGGGATCGGACCGGCTTCCATATACGTCTATTTGGCCGATCTTTCCTGCGCCGCTCACTTTCAGTAACAGCCCGACAGGATGATTTCGCTACTAAAGTTGCCGTTTGCTAAGTTCAGCCTTTTCAGCTCGTTGATTCCGCGCTGGAAACGCTCATCGTTCAGCACAACCACGATGCCATTCTTCGCCTTTCGCATTTGCCTGATCGTGTCGGAACCATCAGCTAGCGCAAGCGCATCGAACTTCGCGTGAAATGCCTCGGGAGTGAGGTCGCCCCACGGCTCGACACCATTGCCGTTGCTCGGCTACGAACCTGTAGAGGTTTGCGCCAACGGTGGCGACTGACTCAATGAGGAAGAATCGGCAGCCGCGGCAACAGGCGGTGACGATTTCAGTTGCTGCTCCGTCAACTTAGGTGGTTCGTCGATTCGCCTTTTTCGACTTGCTCCACCACCGCCAGCTTAAAAGCCAGGCTGTCATCCCGCTGAGTTCGCTTTTCGACCGCTTCCAATGGACTCTCCTTCCTTGCAAGGGAAAAAGTGTCAACCTTAGTCAGGACGGGTCAGGTCAAAGAGAAAAGCCCGCGAACTGCGGGCTTTAAACGACGGATCGGTTCAAGCGATTAGCTCTTGCGATGCGAATGCGCCTTCCCGTTGGGCGCACGGGCACGCATCTCGCTCCGATCCGCTGCACGCGCATGACCTCTGTCACGGTCTATCGCGTCCGGACCGTTGGAGTTGCGCAAGCCGCTGCCGCTGATGTGGCTGTCCGAGCGGCCACCAAAATCGCCCCTGGCTCCAGCGGCTCCGCCGCCCATGCCGCCACCGCCGCGCTGGGCGAAGGCGGCCATCGAGCTCGTCGCCAGGATGGCGATAGCGATCAAGGATAGTACGCGGGTCTTGCTCATCAAATTCTCCTTTCTCTAATCAGCTTAGCAACGTCCTTTCTTGGCCTGCCCTGGTGGGCAGGAGCCAGAACTGGGGCCCGGATCTACGACCACCGCAGGTGTCTGAACGGCGACACCAGGCGTATAGACCGTGCAGCCGGTCACAAGCGTGGTGGCCAGCAGCGCGCCGAGTACGAATTTCATTTCTTGTTCTCGCTTGTCTGAATCGGGCGCCGGCGATGCCGGCACCCTTCCTTGCTTCGCGTCAGAATGCGAAGTTCTGGGTTACGTTACTCACGGTCACATTGACCTGCTGCGTGCTGACCGTCCCGCCGGAGCTCGTGGCCTGGATGCTGTACTTGCCTGCCGCAGTCGCGTCTGCCGCCAGCGGAATTGGCAGGGAGGTCTGGTAAGTCCCTACCGATGGTGCGCCCGCCGGCAGAGCCGGCTGCGTCGGGAACAGGCTGTAGGCACCGGTATCGGACGCGGCCGCAGTCGCGGCAACCTCGAAAGTGCCGCCGCCAGTCAGTTGCAGGGCGCGGATCGTCGCCTGCGCGCTGGCCGGAGTCACGGTACCGGAAACGGTGCGGAACACTGACGTCGGCAGGCTGATCGGTGCCGCTGCGGTCGCAACGGCGGTGCTGCCGCCCGCCACCACCGGCACGCTGCGCACGATGCCGGTGCCTCGGCCATTCGTCGAGGTCGGCACAATCACCACATCCACATTGCCGGCGGTACTGCTCTGTTCGATCGGAGACAGAGTGAAGTTGCCATTGGCATCAGCCGCGGTCGCCTTGACCACCACGCCGTTGCGTTCGGCATAGACCTGGGCGCCGGGCGCGCCGGCCAGCACACCTGTGACGGCGCCGCTCACGACGGTGGGCAGCGCCGTCACCACAGGCTTAAGACCAAAGGTGCCGTTGCCGCGCGTGACGATCGACTTGCAGGCATCGAAGTCCAATACCAGGTCGGTCAGGGTATTGGGCGCCACGGTGAAGGGGCGGATGATCTTGATGCCGGTCTGTACCGCGCTGGGCGTATCAAGGGCCTGCTCGGTACCGCCGGTTGGCACCACCGAATTAGCCGGCGCGCCGGCGCCGTTGGGTACGAGCACGAGGCGGATCTGCTGATACGTGCCGGCCGGCAGCGGGGTCTGGCCGAGCGTGGTGAGCACGCCATTGGTGAGCGAAAGCAGGTCGATTCGTCGCGCCGGGCTAAGCACAACGTCGGTCCAGCCGCTGCCGTTGATGTCGGCATTGGAATCGGTGTTGACGCGCACCCTGTCGACCGTGACGAACACATGGTCGAAACCGCAAGCGGGCGCGTCGGTCATCGACACGCTTAGCGTGCCCGAACCGCTTGTGCCGGACGACGAGCCATCACCCCCACCGCCACAGGCAGCAAGAGCAAGCGCGCCGAACGCAGCGCCTAGCGCGAGAGTGCGTCGAAACAAGGGGGAAATGCCTTTGCGATTCATAGTTGTTTTCGGCCAAGTGTTGGGGCAACAGGAGCATAAGTCCCCGCGAATGCCGCACGCTGTAAGAATTTGTAATGCGTGTCACAGATCTACCGCAGGGTTACGGAGACGCCACATCCCGTAACATTTGCGACGCATCGTCCAATCGACGGCGTTGACCGTAGCCTCACGCGTGCTTCGGCCGCGGCGCCACTGGACCCGGCTCGGTAGCCGTCAGCTCAAGCGGATAGGGCCGCATGAAGCCGCGTGCCTGCCCTGCCTGGCGAAGAAGTTTGACGGCGCTTTGCCAACCTGGGGCAGCAGTGGCAAAAGAATCACCTGCTATGGGGCACCGTAAGATTTTGGGGTATGTAACGGGTATGAATTTCAATCAGAACACGAGATTCCCCAGCATAGGCCTGATTACAGCAACTTTTCGATTCCTCTGTTCCCATAAGAATTCCAAAGTTTGACCAGCATTGCCTAGAAACCCAGACAGCGTAACGCTCTCCGGGTTTTTTGTTGCCCAGCGTTTGCAAGCTTTGCCCAGCGTCCACCACATTTCTGGGGTATGGGCCTTTAAGGGTACGCCATGCACATGTCCGGAATCCTGCGCCGCCATTCCTTGGTACCATCCAGCCCCGGACTCGCACGTGCCAAGGTGCACGCGTCGCTCCCTGCTATGCAACCCATGGAGATCATGCTGTGCAATACAAGAAGGTGCTGGCAGCAGTGGCCTGCCTGATATCAGCGGCTTGCACGACGCCCGTGCCATCCGCCGGCCGACAGATGTCAACCTATGACAGCGACACCGAATACACGGTGGAGTACGTCGCAGACGGTTTCACCCTCATGGTCAACTATCGCTATCCGCAGCTCTTCGTGCGCTCCAGCGCGGCGGAGGCGGCATGCAAGTCAGCGCTGACCAGCGTGGCCAACAGCCTGGCCGAGCGCCGGCAACGGCAGCTCGAGCCGGTCAACGAGCAACGCATCCAGGTCGCCACCAGCAGGACTTGGTCTGGAAAATTCGCCACCTGCTCTGCCTCCGCGCCGATAGCCTGGAAGCGCTGACAACGGGGCGACAGCCCCGGCCTAGCGGCGCTGCTGACGAAGGTCGGTGCGACACTTTATCGGCCGGGCCTGAATGAACGCGTGATCGCGACACGGCTCAGCGGCCATGGCCACCTCCGCGTCCGCCGTGGCGTCCCCCGCCATGGCCACGCCCGCCGAAGAAGACCGCACCGCCATAAAATCCAGGCCACCAACCGTAGTTGTAGTAGGGGCCGTAGGGGTAGGGATAGTAAGGCTCATAGGCGCCGTAGGCCGGGTAACTGTAGCCATAGGCATCATAAGCAGGCACTACCACGCAGCCGGCCAGCAGCAAGGCCGCACCGATTGTGAGGTTTCTGATATATGTGCTCATCGCGCCCTCCTGACGCGTTTGACCAGTTAGACACGAATCTCCCTTGTCCATTCCTGGCGTGAGCCGGTCCAGCGCTTTCGGCAGGTAGTATTTCGCCCACCGCGTTCCCCCGCACCGCCCACGTTACGTAACGCGTAACAGCGACGTAACAGCACCGCGCCATCCCCCACGCGGCGAGACTCAGCAGCCACCCCCTCCCCCGCCTCGGCCACAGCGCCCGCAACCCTTGCCTGGCAACACTTCCAGCCTGATCGCATCCGCCCCGTGCCGCCACTGCGCCGCGATCGCAATTGCCGTCATCCCTATGGCACGACCATTGCCTTAGTCCTTGTCATTCACGCGCGCATCGCGCAGGGACTTGCATGACGGGCCACGACGAAGAGAGAGAGCAAATGACATCAATTTTCAGCAGCGAGGAGTTGGACGCGTATTTCTCTTCGTACGCCGGCATGGAGGGAGGGAACATCGGCGCGGCTGTCTGGATATGCGATAAGGAGCCGCACCTGCTTGCGTCTTCGCCGGGTGCCTCGCTGGCGCCGGTGCATGAGCCGCCCGCCTGGGACAGCGCATTCCGCGAGCGCCACCGGCATGACATGCCGCGCTGGCAGACGCACCAGCGCCTCGCCCGCATCATGGCGGCGACGCGCGCGGCAACGCTGCGTGAAACCATGCCGGGGCTGGACTGGCGCGGCTACTTCGACCAGTACCTCTACGCGCCGCGCGGCTGGGAGTTCAAGATCAATATCTATCCCCTGCCCAAGCCGCAGCAGATGGACCTGGCGCAGATCGAGACCTTTCGCCGCAATCCGTGCCTCAGCCCGAACTGGCGCTATGTGGAATTCTGCCGCCAGGGTGGGCGCTTCCGCTTTATCGCGGAGCAGCGCCGGCGCATGCGCCCCAAGGTGATTCTCTGCACGGGGCAGGCCGAGGAAGAGGAATTCCTGCTGGCGTTCGGCTTCCAGGGCGTACCCTGCTCGGAGCATCACCTGCAGCCGGCGGACCTGGTCAAGACGCTGCGCGTGTACTCGCACGAGGGCACCCAACTGGTCATCTGCCCGAAGGTGGGCGGGCCGACCGGCATCAACTCGGACACGCTGCTCGACGCGATGGGCGCCTTCCTGTCGGTCTGGCTCGACGCAGCGGATTTTCCGGATGTGCGCGCGCAAGCCATGCGTGCGGAGGCACCCGCCGGCACCGCGCACCTGGCCTGGCGCGCGATGACGCACAGCCAGACTGGTTCCGCCAGCGCGTCTCCGGTATGAGACAAGCGCCGCTGCCACTGCCGCGGCGCTCGCCAGCCCGCATCGTCAAACGCGTGTTTGCCTGATTGCGCCATGCCCTGGCGCTGCCGCCTGGCAGCCGCCAGCGGCATATCACCCCTCCCCCTGCCTGCCTGCGCAAGCTCGCGCAATGTCCCCTTTTTACCGGAAGGTTGATATCCGCTTGCCCTCCAATCCCCTCCATAGGCTTACGGCATTCGATTGATTGAATCCCACGCGCCGAAGCACCAGACTGGTATCACGATAAATACAAAACCGGCCCGCCGATCCAATTGGCTGCCGGGACCGATGACGAAGCGGCCGCGCAGCACGCGGTACGCGTTCGCACTTGCCACGCAACCGGGGAACATCATGCACACCGCCGCCACCTAGGGCCGCCGGCGCCACGCCGGACTCGCGCAGGATGGCTGCGCCCGCACGCCGATTCGCGTCGCGTCCAGCCAGCTCCCAGCCAAGACAATCGACAAGGAAGCGGCCATGGATGCTTATCCAGTTCCTGGCGCGGCGAGGTATCGCCTTTTTCCGCGCAAGCTCCTGATGGTGTTTGCGCTAGGCGCATCTCTGTGGGCCGTCGCCGCCCGCGCGGATGACAGCACGCCGCCAGACACCCCGGCAGATCCGGCGCAGGTTACGCCGGCGCCCGCCTTCAGCCCCCAGGTCTGGCTGAACGCCGGGTTTTTCTCTTACCACTTCAATCATGCAGCGCACTACAACGCGGCCAACTGGGGCATCGGCGCGGATGTCCGCATCACCGAGGACTTCACCTTGTCGGCCGGCGAGTACCGCAACAGCATGCGCGATCACTCCACCTATGCGAGCGTCACCTGGCAGCCTTTGCATCTTGGCCCGGTGCGGATCGGTGCCACGGCGGGTGCGGTGCGCGGGTATCCGGATGTCAATCACGGTGGCTGGTCGCCGATGGCGGCGCCCGTCATCAGCATCGAGTATGGGCGCGTGGGTGCGAACCTGATCTACGTGCCGACGATGCGGGGGAAGGTGGATGGCTGCATCTCGCTGCAGCTCAAGATCCGGGTCTGGTAGGCGATTTCCGTAGTGGAAAGGTGGAAAGGTGGAGAAGGCGAGGAAAAAAAAGCGCCGCATGCGACAGCATGCAGCGCCACGGAAGGAGGGCCAAGGGATTAGGCCCTCTCGGGAAAACCACCCCCGGGGAGAGAGCGGTAAGTGGCTACTGTAGCGAGCGCACTCGCATCGGCCTACCAGCCGCTTCCCAATGCATGTGGAGAAATTTCCGCAAACCCTTCCGTTCCGGCTTATGGCTTGAACGTATCGCCCAGCACCACGCCTTCACGACGCGGATCGGCCCCGCCGACCAGCGCCGTCGACCCGCCCACGGTGGTGCGGATGATGGCGCTCAAGCCACTCGACTGCGCCGTCACGTTGACCACGTGGCCGAGCCCGCGCAGGCCCTTGACCAGCGGATCGTTGTCGCCGGCCAGGCCGCCGGCCGGCTTGGTGGCATCCACGTTGGGATGCTCGCCGCCGACCATCATGCCGCTGGTGGCGCTGTTTGAGCCACCGAAGTCGATCATCGACACGGCCTGCTGCGCGTCCATCTTCCAGTCCAGCACACCCACCAGGGTCTTGGCTACGTACTGGATGATGCTGGCGCCGCCCGGCGAACCGGTGGTCATGTAGAAGTCGCCGCGCGAACCGTCGGCATTGCGCTTGAACACCAGCGTGGGCGCCATCGAGCTGCGCGGGCGCTTGCCCGGCTGCACGCGGTTGGCGATCGGCACGCCGCCGGCATCGGCGGGTGCCGCGTTGAAGTCGGTCAGCTGGTTGTTGAGCAGGAAGCCGTTGGTGAAGTGATATGAACCGAGGCCAGCCTCGATGGTGGTGGTCATCGAGACGACGTTGCCGTACTTGTCGGTCAGCGACAGGTGCGTGGTGCCGTGCTCGTTAATGACCGACGGGGCCAGCGGCACGGCGCCGAGGTCACCCGCGGCGACCGGCAGCGTCATGGAGCCCACCGTGCTGATCAGGTCCGCCCGCTTGCGCAGGTAAGGCTTGTTCAGCATGCTTTCCCAACTGCCGCCCGGCAGGCCGATGAAGTCGGTATCCGCCACATACTTGTTGCGGTCGGCATAGGCCAGGTTGCCTGCCTCGGCCATCAGGTGGACGCCGAGCACATTCGGGCGGCCGCCGTTCTTGTCCATGTTCGACGGCGCATAGCGCGACATCTCGTAGTTCTCGACGATGCCCAAGATCTGCGCCACCGCGATGCCGCCCGAGGACGGCGGCGGCATGCCGCAGATCTCGTACTCGCGATAGGTCGTGCAAACCGCCGTGCGCTTCTTGGCGACGTAGCTCTCCAGGTCGGCCAGCGTGGTCAGGCCTGGCGTGGCGGTGCCGCCGTACGTGTTCTGGATCTTGGCGACGATCGCCTGGGCAATCGGGCCGTTCTTGTAGAACGCATCCGCGCCGCCGCTGGCGACCGAGGTGAACACATTGGCCAGCGCCGGGTTCTTGATGATAGTGTTGACCGCGCGCGGGGTGCCGTCGGCATTGAGGAAGTAACCGGCCATCTCGGCGTCGCGCTTGATGCTGGGGGCCGTCACCGGGTTGCTGACCGCCGAGGCGATCGCGGCAGCCATGCGGGGCGGAATCGGGAACCCATCGGTCGCCAGCTTGATGGCGGGAGAGAACAAGTCCTTCCAGGCCAGCTTGCCGTGCTCGCCGTGCGCCAGCTCCAGCACGCGCAACGTGCCGGGCGTGCCGATGGAGCGCCCGCTGTGCGTCGCGTTAGGTGCCGGCGTAGTCTGGTCGGCGGCGGACTTCCATTGGATATAGTTGCCGTCGGCGGCGGCCGGCGCCATCTCGCGCCCGTCGTAGGCGGTGACCTGCTTGGTGGCCGCATCGTAGTACATGATGAAGGAGCCGCCGCCGATGCCGGAGGATTGCGGCTCGACCAGGTTCAGCACCATCTGCGCCGCTACCGCGGCGTCCACCGCCGTGCCGCCGTTCTTCAGCACGTCGCAGGCGGCCTTGGTCGAGACCGGGTTGTTGGTCACCGCCATATAGGTCTTGGCGTAGACCGTATTCTTGGGCGCATAGCCGGTGGCGATCTCCGGCGCGTTGGGGTCGCCCGGCAACACCACGGCTTCCCCGCCGGTGGTGCCGTTCAGTTCGCAGCCCGAGACCACCGTCGGGGTGGTCGAAGCCGGGGTGGTAGCAACGGGATCGTCGCCGCCGCAGGCACCCAGGGTCAGCGCCAGGGAGGCGAGCGCAATGGTGCTGAGCCGGGTCGGTGTGAAGCGGGTGCCGGCCGGATCCATAGGCAAGGTCACCGCTTCGTGAGCAGTTTGTGGCATGTTCTTCCTGTCTTATGTTGAGGCTTCAGAAAATCGACGCTTCCCTCGTCGATCGCCGCAACCGCTGCTGATGGGGGAGCGGTTGTGACGAAGGATCAACATAGACCTGCCATTCGCGATTCTGAATTGCTACATGTCTGAATTTACAGACATGCGAACGTGGTTCATACTTGGGAGTGCTGCAAGATGCGCATCTGGCTGTCGTGGACACGGACGCGTTGACGCTCTGCCCCCGCCCCCCCAGTCACGCCTCATCCGCCCCGAGCAGCGCCACCGTGCATGCCAGCCCGTCCATGCGCCCCGCCGCGTCGATCGCGATTTGATGCAGCCGGAGTGGATTGAAGCACGGCTCAGGCAGCCAGCACCTCGGCCTCGAGCATGCTGCTGATGGCGGCTTCCAGGGTCACAAGCGCCGCTGTCTTGGGCAGGCAGCAGCAGATGCCGTAGCCCATCTCCGGCGGCGGCATGTGCAGCCACATATTGTCCGACAGCAGCAGCACCCGCTGGGCGGGCAGCATGCTCCGCAGCTTGCGCAGCAGGCGCCAGCCGCTGGTCACGTCCTGCGGCATGCCAAACACCAGCAAGCCGGCCTCGCGGATCGTCGTCCCGTGCATGGAGAGATCGTCCGGATCCACGCCGTCCACCTGCTCCACGCCAGGCATGCTCTCCAGCATGCGGGCCAGGCCGAGGCGCAGCAGCGCGCATTCGTCGATCACCACCGCCCTGAGCGGCACCGTGCCGTGCGACGCTAGCGGCAGCCTGGCAACCTGCCGCGCCGACATGGCCGATGGCACGCCCTGCGAGACACCTCGCGAGGTGATGCTGTCTACGCCTGCCCGGCTGGTGAGTGCCATGTCCATGATTCCTCCTTTTGTTTTTTTCTGGAACGGCGCCAGCGGGGACGCCTGACACGGTACGGTGCAAGGCACGTGCCAGCCGCCAGCGCGGGCTCTCTGGTGGAGCTGGGCAGGCCGCTGCGCCTTGTGGGGCAAGGGCTTGGCGCTTGCGCGGGGACTCGGGCACCGCGGCCCGGGCGGGGCCGCGGCATGTTACGCGTCACGTAACGTGTTCCGCCTCGTGTTCCGTTCGGCACATGCGAAACCGCCGCGCAAAAAGCGCGGCGGCCGGCGTGCGACGGGACGCAGGGTGACTCAGACCAGCGCGATGCGGTCCTCCACCAGCCGGATATGGCCGCCCGGCTTGTCCTCCATGATCTTCATCGACTTCTGCCCGATATGCAGGCTGCAACCGCCGTGAATGCGCCGGCTCACCTCGATCACCGCCTCGGGAGACGGGCGAAGCTGCTCGGCGAGCTTGGCGAGCCTGGCGTCGAGCGCAATCGAGTCGCGGGTGAGCTTGAACAGCGTGGCGCGTGCCTTCTCGCGCAGGTCGCCCACCGCTTTCTCGGGATTCTTGGCGAAGAAGCTGACCAGTTGCTGCACCTTGGCCTGCTCCGCCTCCAGCTGGCGGCGCTGGGACTCGAGCTCGGCCTTCTCGGCTTCGGCATAGGGATTGGTGCCCACCTGCACGGTGGTGGCGGTACCCGCGGAGGCGCCGAGGGTAGCGGTGCGCACAGCCAGTTGCGCACGGCAGCGCCCGCCGGTGATGTTGCCCTGGCCACCCTTGGGGCTGCCGGCAACGATGCTGCGCCCGGCGCAGACGTCGCTCTGGCGGATGCCGCTTTCCACCTTGACCTCGGTGCCGGCCTCGACCACCGCGCTTTCGATGAAGCGCGCATGCAGCGAGCCCTTGCAGGTCACCCGCGCCAGCGCGACGCCCTCGGCGCCCTGTTGTGTGCCTTGATGCGCGCCTTGATGCGCGCCCTCGGCCTTGCCGATGATGCCGCCTTTCACCACCACATTGCCGCCCGCCTCCACATGGGCAGCCTCGATGGTGCCGCCGACGATCACGTCGCCGGTCACGCGCACGGTCATGCCGGTCCTGATATCCCCATTGACGCGCAGCGTGCCGTCGAAGGTGACGTTGCCGGAGTGCATGTCCACCGCTTCCACATCGACCACCGGGCTCACCGATGCGCCCTGCGCCGACAAGGACGGCGAGCCCGAGATCGCCGCCACCAGTACCTCGGGATCGGCGGGATCAGCCGCCACGCCGGTCAGGCCGTCCGCAAATGGCGGGTCGGCGGCCGGCACGGCGGGCACGACCTTGCCGAAGACATCGATGCCATCGCTGCCCTGGCGGGCCGGGATGCGCCGCATCAGCGGCGTGCCGGGATTCACCAGCAATAGCGTGCCCAGGTCGCGCAGGTCGATGCGGCCGCTTTCGTCCTCGGCCACCAACGGCTTTGGGGGGGCCAGCAGGCTCTCGAAGCGCGCCGGCATGCCGGGCAGCGGCGGGCGTCCCGTGGCAATCTCGAGCCCGTCGCAATAGCCCGCCTCGACCGCGCCACGCAGGGCCGCGCTGTCCGGCTCGACTTTGATGCCGCGCTCGGCCAGCGCGGCACGGATCTCGTCCCGTGACACCTCGCGCCCGCCTTGCGGCGGCAGCAGGTTGAGCCGCACGCTCAGGTTGTCGCTGCTGACGCTGAGATCGAAATAGCCGTCGGTCAGCTCGCCGATCAGCGCCTCCACGGGCGTCCCCTCGGTGGCGCGCTGGCATTGCGCGAGAAAGGCGCCGATTGCGGCGCTGTCCAGCTTCGCCTGCGCCCAGCCGCCCCTGGCCAGCGCCTCTTGCAGCGCGGCGCGGTCCGGCGCCATGCGGCCCGGCATGGCAGCATACGCCGCGCGAAGCTGCCGCGCGCTATCGTCCAGGCTAACCCGTAAGCCGCCGGCCTCTGTGTCTTGTCCCCGGTTTTCCATTCGGTTGTTCCATTGATGGATCATGTCCGGACGGCTCCGCCCCGTCCTCGGGGCCATCCGCAATCCCAGCCTCGGCAGTGCCGCGCCGCCGCTGCGCCATGGCGCGGCCGCCCGGTGCCCGTGGCCTGCCAGGCAGGCCTTTGAAGCCGGGGATGTCATTGACGCGCCACGGGATCTCGGTCCCTTTTGACGCACACAACACCATCGGCCGTTTCGCCGAAAACTTGAGCCGCAGCGCAGCCCGCACCCCACCGCCCGAGGCGAAAAATGTACACTTCTGCCCATCGACGGAACGCCGTGCCGCAATGCCAGGGGATCACAGATGATTGTGCGAGACCGCCCATCGGGACTGAGGTTGTTCCTGGTCCTGCGAGGCTCGATCCTGTCGCGCATCTGGCGCGTGCTGCTTGTGAACTTGCTGGTAGCGGTTGCCGTCACGCTCAGCCACGGCGCGTTCTTCCAGCACAAGGTCACGCTCACGGCCATTCCCTTCACGCTGATCGGCCTGCCGCTGGCCATCTTCCTGGGCTTTCGCAATACCGCCGCCTACGATCGCTTCTGGGAAGGGCGCAAGCTGTGGGGAGAGCTGGTGGTGCGCAGCCAGAACCTGGCACGGCAATGCCTCAGCCTGATCGCCGACAACGTGCCGGACAGCGCCGGCCATAAACCGGCGGGCCTGAGCGACGCGCGCGTGCGCATGATCTCCCGCACCATTGCCTACGCGTACGCGCTGCGCAACCGTTTGCGCGGCGCCAGCGCCGCCACCGGCCTGGACCCCGCGTGGCTGCGCCCGGCGGAACTCGCAGACCTGCAGCGCACCACCAATGCGCCCGCCTTGCTGATGATGCGCATGGGCGAAGACCTGGGCCAGTGCGTGCGGCAGCACCGCGTCGAGCCCTGCCTCGCCGCCGGCATCGACGACACCTTGTCGGCCATGATGGCCACGGCGGTGGCGTGCGACCGCATCCACAACACGCCCATCCCGTTCTCGTACACGCTGCTGCTGCACCGTACCGCCTACCTGTATTGTTTTTTGCTGCCGTTCGGGCTGGTGGATACCATCGGCTTCGTCACGCCCGTGGTGGTGGCCATCGTGGCCTACACCTTCTTCGGCCTGGATGCGCTGGGCGATGAGCTGGAAGAACCGTTCGGCACCAGCGCCAACGACCTGCCGCTCGATGCGCTCTGCCGCACCATCGAGATCGGCATGAAGGAAGCGCTGGGCGAGACCGCGCTGCCGCCACCGCTGGTCCCCGTGGATTACTGCCTGCTATAGCGGGCCTCTTCAGGGGGCCTGTTTAGGGGGCCTGTTCAGGGGCCCGGCAAGGCGGCGCCGGCATGCGCCGGTTGCACCACTCGCCCCGGGCAAGCGCGACTTTCGGTAAACTGCCGCTGTACCGGCGCAGCGTCGTCCGGCTTTGGCGCACGCCTCACCGCTTTTCTCCAGGTTCCAGACATCCCAGATGGCCCAGAAGTCCCCGGCGTCCAAGACGCCCGCCGCACCGGCGCCCAGCCCCCACGAAATCCGTCCCGGCCAGTCCATCGAGCTGCTCAAGGCGCTGCATATCCTCACGCGCGACGGCAAGATGAACCAGGACAGCCGCCGCAAGCTCAAGCAGGTCTACCACCTGTTCCAGTTCATCGAGCCGCTGCTGCAGGACCTCAAGCAGGATCACCCCGACGTGACGCTAGTCGACCACGGCGCCGGAAAGTCCTACCTCGGCTTCATCCTGTATGACCTGTTCTTCAAGGCACAGCTCGACCAGTCGCACATCTACGGTATCGAGACGCGCGAAGAGCTGGTGCGCAGCTCGCAGGAGCTCGCCAGCCGGCTCGGCTTCAAGGGCATGTCGTTCCTGAACCTGTCGGTTGCGGATTCGATCACGTCCGATCAGCTTCCGCCCACCATCGACATCGTCACCGCGCTGCACGCCTGCAACACGGCCACGGACGATGCGATCCGTTTCGCGCTGGAAAAGCACGCCAAGTACATCGTGGTGGTGCCGTGCTGCCAGGCCGAGGTGGCGGGCGTGCTGCGCAAGAACAAGGGCAAGCTGCTGGCCGGCAATCCGCTGACCGAAATCTGGCGCCACCCGCTGCATACGCGTGAGTTCGGCAGCCAGGTGACCAACGTGCTGCGTTGCCTGCAGCTCGAGGCGCATGGCTACCAGGTCAGCGTGACCGAGCTGGTGGGCTGGGAGCACTCGATGAAGAACGAGCTCATCATCGCGCAGTACAAAGACCTGCCGCGCCGCCGCCCGGCGGAGCGGCTGAACGAAGTGCTACGCACGCTGGGACTGGAAGAGATGGAAGCGCGCTTCTATACGCAGGAGCCGGCTGCTGCCGGCTGAGACTGACTCGCGCCATGCGTGCGGCGCGTTGCCGTCCGCAAGTTGAAACGCGCCGCTTTGACGGCGCGTTTTTTATGTCCCGCTGGCCTCGGTCATCAGCTTGCGCCAGCCGTCGTGGCCGAGCCGGCGCATGGTTTCCTGGTTACGCTCGTAGATATCCGACGCATCGGGAAAAGCCGCCACGGCTCGCGCGATGCTGTCCTCGCGCAGCAGGTGCAGGATGGGGTAAGGCGCGCGGTTGGTGTAGTTCTCGATGTCGTCCGGCTCGCTGCCGCCGAACTCGTAATGCGGATGGAAGCTGGCGATCTGCAGGATGCCCGCCAGGCGCAAGCTCTTGAGCAGACGCTCGGCGAAATAGAGGAAATCGTTGTAGTCGAGAAACCCGGCCAGCGCGTGTGGCACGATCAACAGGGTCGTGTCGATCTCGGCAGGGTCGGCATCGGCGAGCGTGCGCAACTCGGTTTCGAGATCGGCGAGCACGCCCTCGGTATCGGTGGCATCGCTCACCGTGTAGCGGATCTGCCGCTTCACGTGCACGGCCTTGGCGAAGGGGCACAGGTTGAGGCCGATCACCGCGCGTTCCAGCCATTGCTGGGTGGCGTCTACGATGAATTGGCTGGATGGTGAAGCGATGGGCATGGCGATGCGTGACGAAGGGAACAGCGCTAAACCGCTATTTTAGCCTCCCGCCCAAGCAGGCCAAAGGCGCTCAGCGCCGCGGCCCGTAGATCTGCCTGGCCAGCGCGTCCGCCTGGCGCATGGCCGCATCGCGCTCGGTCGTGCTCAGCTTTGCGCAGACGTACTCCAGGTTGGCGGTGTCCAGGTCGGTGACATGGCGCTCGCCAGACAGCACGATCACCTTGCGCCACATGCAGGCCTTGACGCGGTCGCGCTCCAGCCCGAGGCAGCCGGACTGCAGGCAGTACGAGAGGTTGCGCTGGGACAGGAAATCGCCTTTCATTGCCTTTTCCTGCAGCCCCTGCGCGGTTTCCTGCGCGAGCGCCGGGTGCACGCCGGCTACAAGACCCAGCAAGACCAGCAGGACCAGCACGAAGGCCCGCGCGGCGGGAAGAGGCAACGACAAGCGGGACGGCAAGGGCATGAGAGGCGCGGGAGACCCGTGGCACGAGGCAAGGGGCGATATTAGCACTTGCCCCTGGCCTATATAATCCGATCCGCCGCACCCTGCCTTGCGCCCCTTTGCGCGATCGACCGCCTTGCCCCGGATTCAACCCATGTCTGCACCCACCGCCCCCCTCCCCGCCGCCAGCGTCGCCGTGATCGGCGGCGGCCCCGCAGGCCTGATGGCGGCGGAGGTGCTGGCCGCGCGCGGATTGCGCGTGGACGTGTATGACGCCATGCCCTCGGTTGGCCGCAAGTTCCTGATGGCCGGGCGCGGTGGCATGAACCTCACGCATTCCGAAGCGGCGCAGCCCTTCCTCGGGCGCTATGGCAAGCGCAGCGCGCAGATCGCGCCGCTGCTGGCCGGCTTCGATCCACAAGCGCTGCGCGGCTGGGTGCACGGCCTCGGCATCGAGACCTTCGTCGGCAGCTCGGGCCGCGTCTTCCCCACCGACATGAAAGCCGCGCCGATGCTGCGTGCGTGGCTGCACCGCCTGCGCGAGGCCGGCGTGCAGTTCCATATGCGCCATCGCTGGCTGGGCTGGGACGATGCATCGGGCCGGCTGCGCTTTGCCACGCCCGATGGCGAGCTGCTGGTCCGGCCCGATGCCACAGTGCTGGCGCTTGGCGGCGGCAGCTGGGCACGCCTGGGTTCCGACGGCGCATGGGTACCGCTGCTGGCCGCGCGCGGCGTGGACATCGCCCCTTTGCGCCCCGCCAACTGTGGCTTCGACGTAGCCTGGAGCGAGCACTTCCGCACGCGTTTTGCCGGCCACCCGCTCAAGGCCGTGGCCATCGGGCTGCGCGAGCGCGATGGCGTGGAGCACTATCGCCAGGGCGAGTTCGTCATCACGGCCGGCGGCATCGAGGGGAGCCTGGTCTATGCGCTGAGCGCGCCAATGCGCGACCTGCTCGAAGCCACGGGCGAGGCCACGATCCATCTCGACCTGGCGCCCGGCCTGCCCGCCGCACGCGTGGCAGACGCGGTGCAGCGCCCGCGCGGCGCGCGCTCGCTATCGAGCCACCTGCAGAGCAAGCTGGGCATCACCGGCGTCAAGGCCGGCTTGCTGCGCGAATGCTTGTCAAAAGAAGAATTTGCCGACCCCGCGCGGCTGGCGGCGGCGCTCAAGGCGCTGCCCGTGCGCCTGCTGCGCGCGCGCCCGATCGATGAAGTGATCAGCAGCGCGGGCGGCGTCGCGTTCGAGGCGATGGACGCGCAATTGATGCTGCGCGCCGTGCCGGGCGTGTTCTGCGCCGGCGAGATGCTGGACTGGGAAGCGCCCACCGGCGGCTACCTGCTGACCGCCTGCTTTGCCAGCGGGCGCGCGGCCGGGCTGGGAGCCTCGGCCTGGCTGGAAGCGACCGGGGCTGCCGGGCGCTAAGCCAGCCTGGGCTCGCTCAGGCCGCCTTGCCGTTGACGATGCTCAACGCCACGGCCTCGGCCACTTCGATGCCATCGATGGCCGCGGAGTAAATGCCGCCCGCATAGCCGGCGCCTTCGCCGGCCGGGTACAGCCCTTCCACGTTCATGCTCTGGTAGTTGTCCTTGCGGCGGATGCGCAGTGGCGACGACGTGCGCGTTTCCACGCCGGTCAGCACCGCGTCATGCATGGCAAAGCCGGCGATCTTCTTGTCCAGTTCCGGCAGCGCTTCGCGGATGGCTTCGATGATGTAGTCGGGCAGCGCGGTGGACAGGTCCGTCGGCGTGACACCCGGCTTGTAGGAGGGCTCGACCGCGCCCATCGCCGTGGACGGCCGGCGCGCGATGAAGTCGCCCACCAACTGCGCCGGCGCGTTGTAGTTGCGCCCGCCAAGTTCGAACGCGCGCTCTTCCCAATGGCGCTGGAAGGCAATGCCGGCCAGCGGGCCGCCGGGGAAATCCTCCGGCGTGATGCCCACCACGATGCCGGCATTGGCATTGCGCTCGGCGCGGATGTACTGGCTCATGCCGTTGGTCACCACGCGGCCCGGCTCCGAGGCCGCGGCCACCACCGTGCCACCCGGGCACATGCAGAAGCTGTAGACCGCGCGTCCGTTGCTGGCGTGGTGCACCACCTTGTAGTCCGCCGCGCCCAGCAGCTTGTTGCCGGCGAACTTGCCAAAGCGGCTGCTGTTGATCATGCCCTGCGGATGCTCGATGCGGAAACCCAGCGAGAACGGCTTGGCCTCCATGAACACGCCGCGCTCATGCAGCATCTCGAAGGTGTCGCGCGCGCTGTGGCCCACCGCCAGGATAACGTGGTCGGCCTGCAGGTACTCGCCGTTGGACAGCTTGAGGCCGCGCATCTTGCCGCCCTCGATATCCACGTCCTCGACGCGGGTCTCGAAGCGGACCTCGCCGCCCAGCGCGAAAATCTCGGCGCGCATCTTCTCCACCATGCTGACCAGGCGGAAGGTGCCGATGTGCGGGCGCGCGAGGTAGAGGATGTCCTCCGGTGCGCCGGCCTTGACGAACTCGTCGAGCACCTTGCGGCCGTAGTGCTTCGGGTCCTTGATCTGGCTGTAGAGCTTGCCGTCGGAGAAAGTGCCCGCCCCGCCCTCGCCAAACTGCACGTTCGACTCGGGGTTCAGCACGCTCTTGCGCCACAGGCCGAAGGTGTCCTTGGTGCGCTCGCGCACTTCCTTGCCACGCTCCAGGATGATGGGCTTGAAGCCCATCTGCGCCAGGATCAGGCCGGCGAGCAAACCGCACGGGCCCATGCCGATCACCACCGGGCGCAGCGTGGTGCCCGGTGCGGGTGCCTGGGCGACGAAACGGTAGGCCATGTCCGGCGTCACGCTCCAGTTCGGCTTGCCGGCCATGCGCTGGATCGCCGCGGCTTCGTCCTTCACCGCGATATCGAGGATGTAGGTGAGCTTGATATCCGAGCGCTTGCGGGCATCGTGCGCGCGGCGGTACACGGTGAACCCGGTCAGGCCATCGGCCTTGACGCCGAGCTCGGCGAGGCGGGCGAGGACCACGGCCTCGAGATCGCTCTCGGCGTGGTCGAGCGGGAGTTTGACTTCACTTAGACGTAGCATGGGAACCTGGAATTCTGCGGCCGGGGGGTCAGCCCTGGAAGGGGCGCTGACTGCACTCTGGTTGAGCGTCGGGCTGGCCGGACCGCAATTTTATCGTTTTTAGGGCCAGGGTCCGCATTCTCTGCCACGAGAGCGCGAAATTGTGAGATCTTCCGCACCCCGGCAAGATAACCAGCAAGGAAGAAAGATGATCGACGCACTAGTCAGCGGCCGGCTCCACGGCCACGCCAGCGAACGTACCGGCCAGGGCGGCAGCCAGTACGTGACCGCCAAGCTCAAGGCAGCGATCAACGATGGCGACACCGTCATCGTCAATGTGATCGCGTTTGCCGACAAGGTGCGCGCAGGGCTGCTGGCGCTGGAGGACGGCGAATCGGTCGCGCTGTCAGGCAGCCTCACGCCCAAGGTCTGGACCGACAAGAACGGCGACACGCGGCCCGCCCTGGACCTGGTGGCCCATGCCATGCTGAGCGCGCACGGCCAGCAGGACTGACCGCCCCAAGGGCGGCTGTCCCGGCCAGGTGCGCGTCAGGCCTGCGCCGGCTCGTCCCCGTCGTTGCGCTCCCGCTTATTCATGCCTGCGCCCGCCGCAGCCAGCCAGTCCACCAAGGCCCGGCCGCTGGTGCCTGCAGGCGCAGCGTGGCCGCCTGTCGGGCCAGCACTTCCACCCAGCCGGGCGACAGCGCCACCACGCTGCCGGCAGGCAGGCGGCGCGGCTGCCGCCACACGGTGCCGGCCAGCCAGCGCGGCGCCTCGGTGAGCTCGATTTCGCCCTCCAGCACGCACAGGGTGGTGCCGGCCTTGGCATGGAAGCGCAGCACGCGGCTGCTTTCCAGGTCGATTGCCTGTGCTTGCGGCTCGGCGCCAGCCGGCATGGCGGGCGTGGGCTGCACGGGCTGGACAGTGGGGATGATCGGGTCTGAACGATAGCTTTGCATGATGCCAGCTCCCTGGCTTTGACAGGGTTCCAGACTACCGATGCGGGCCGGCCCAAAACAGGCACACGCCCTGGGCTTGTGCACCGTAACAGAGGCATAACAGAGCATCTGTTACGATACAGAAGACCCTGATCTGTATCTGTTGCGCCGACCTCCGCCGCGCCACCATGCCGCATGGAATCCGCCCCCCTCTACCGCCAGCTTGCCCAGCACTACCTGCACGCCATTGAAACGGGCGTTTTGAAGCCGGGGGACCGCGTGCCCTCCGTGCGCACGCTGATGGAGCTGCACGGCGTGAGCCTGTCGACCGCGCTGCAGGCCTGCCGGCAGATGGAAAGCGATGGCCTGCTCGAGGCCAGGCCGCGCTCGGGCTACTTCGTGCGGCACCGCCGGCACAAGCCGCTGGCGCCGATCGAAGAGCCTGCCGCCACGTTGCCGGACCCCGCGCAATATGTGGGCATCCATGAGCGCATTTCCGCCATCACAGCGCGCGGGCGCCAGCAACCGGTCGCGGTGAACTTTGCCGGCGCCTGTGGCGCGCCCGCGCTGTACCCGGCGCAAGACCTGCGCAATGCGGCGGCGCGCGCGCTGCGCCTGCACCCGCAGCTGTTCGGCAGCGCGGCAGATTCCGGCGGCCATCCAGCCTTTCGCGCCGTGCTGGCGCGCAACGCGCTGCTCTCGCGCATCACGGTCGCGCCGGAAGATATCCTGGTGACCCACGGCTGCACCGAGGCGCTTAACCTCGCCCTGCGCGCGGTGGCACAGCCCGGCGACGTGATTGCCGTGGAGTCGCCCACCTACTACGGCCTGCTGCAGATCCTGGAGAGCCTGGGCATGCGCGCGCTGGAGATTCCCAGCAGCCCGCAGACCGGCATCTCGCTCGAAGCGCTGGAACTGGCGGCGCAGACCTACGACAACATCCGCGCCGTGGTGGTGGTGCCAAACCTGCAGAATCCGCTGGGCAGCATCATGCCGGACGCCAACAAGGCGCAGCTGGTGGCCTGGTGTGACGCGCGCGCCATCGCGCTGATCGAGGACGATTGCTTCTCCGCCCTGGCGGACGGGGACGCGCCGCTGGCCGCCCTCAAGGCCTGGGACCGCAGTGGCGGCGTGATCCATTGCGCCTCGCTGCACAAGATCCTGGCTCCCGGCATGCGGCTGGGATGGATCGCCGCGGGCAAGTGGCAGGCGCGCGTGGAAATGCTCAAGCACAGCCAGTCGCGGCCCAACGAGTTGCTGGCGCAGATGGCCGCGGCCGAGTTCATGGGTTCCGGCGCGTTCGAGCGGCACCTGCGGCGCCTGCGCGAGCAATTGCGCAGCCAGCGCGCGCAGGTGGCGCAGGCGATTGCCGCCGAGTTTCCTGCCGGCACGCGTGCCTCCAACCCGAACGGCGGCCTGCACCTGTGGGTCGAGCTGCCGGGCTCGGTCCCGTCCGAGGCCGTGTTCGACCAGGCCATGGCGGCCGGCATCCGCGTCGTGCCCGGCGTGATGTTCTCCAACTCCAACCGCTTCGACCATTTCCTGCGGCTCAATTGCGGCACGCCGTTCACGCCTGAGATCGAGCGCGCGTTGCGCACGCTCGCCGCGGTGGTGGCGCGCTTGGCGGACCAGCCCTAGCGGCCGATGGTGGATGGCAGGCGGCGGGCATGGCGCGCCACATCCGTCGCCTCGCGCCACCATTCGCTCCTGGCATCGCGCCGTTCATCGCAGCGCGCTTGGCGGCGGCGGACCGGCCCGGCATCCTTGCGAGCATTGCCGAAACCGGCAGGCCGCGCTCCCAAGGAGAACCATATGCCGCACCCCTCCCTCCCGCTCGCCATCGATACCGTGGGCTCCGCCCTGCGCCTTTGCACCGCCCGCCGCGCCGACCCGGCGCATCGCCTGGCACGCACCGATGCCAGGGCTGGCCTGGACACCAAAGACAACGCCGCGCGCACGGAGCATGACCAGGGACAAAGCAGCCCCCCCCGGCTTGCCGATACCATCGGCCGGGTTCCTGTCCAGACCTTGACTGAGATGACTCATGCCAACCCCGCTGCCAGCGGCAAGCTCAATGAACTGCGCACCCTGGCTTCGCACCTGACCGCCGGCTCGCTGTTGCAGGCGGCCACGCTGCAATTGATCGCCGAGCAAGAGAACGCGCAGCACCGGTACGCCCCCGCGCGCATCGCCGAGCTCTCCCGCCAGGGCTGACGCGCCGGCGGGCGCCAAGTGTGGGTATTTACGCCACACACCACCCATTTCCTCCCCTGCTGCCCTATGCTATCGCTCGCAGCGAGCATGGCGGCGGCCCCGGCAAATCCGAGGCGGCGCAAAGCCAGCCGTGCCACACGCGTGCCAGCTCTGGCCCGCGCCGAACAGGATTTGGATGGGGGATTGGATTGGGAAAAGACGCATTGATGGCAACGACCGACACGTCGCGGATCGACAACGAATACAAAGCCTTGTTCCAGCTGGCGCCGGTCTCGCTGTGGCTGGAAGACTTCAGCGCCGTGCGCGAACAATTCCAGGCCCTGCGCGCGCAGGGCGTGACCGACCTGCGCAGCCACCTGCGCGCCAATCCGGAGGAAGTCGCGCACTGCTCGGCACGGATCCGCGTGCTGGACGTGAACCAGCGCACGCTGGACCTCTTCCGCGCCGCCGACCTCACCGACCTCGTCAATAACCTCGACACCGTCTTTCGCGACGAAATGTTCGACCAGCACGTCGAGGAACTCGGCCAGCTGTGGGACGGCGAATTGCGCTTTTCAAGCCAGACCGTCAACTACACGCTGGAAGGCAAGCGGCTGGACATCCGCCTGGATGCCACCGTCATGCCCGGCCATGAGGCCACCTGGGAACGCGTGCTGCTGTCGATCGAGGACATCACCGCGCGCGTGGCCACCGAACGCGAGCTGCGCCGCAGCGAGCAATACGCGCTGGGCCTGTTCGAGCATTCTCCGGTCTCGCTGTGGGTCGAGGATTTCAGCGCGGTCAAGGTGCTGCTCGATGAAGTCCGCGGCGCGGGCATCTCGGATTTCCGCACCTTCCTCAACGTGCATCCGGATTTCATTTCCCGCTGCATGCAGGAAATCCGCGTGCTCGACGTCAACCAGCAAACCCTGCTGATGTTCAGCGCGTCGACCAAGGAAGAGCTGCTCTCGCGCCTGGGCGACGTGTTCCGCGACAATATGCGCATCCAGTTCGCCGAGCAGTTGATCGACCTCTGGAACGAGAAACTCTGGCAGCAGCGCGAAGTCATCAACTACGCGCTGGATGGCCGGGCCGTGGACGTGTTCATGCAGTGGTCGGTGTTCCCCGGCCGCGAGGCGGAATGGGACCAGGTGCTGGTGTCGCTGACCGACATCACCGCGCGCAAGAAGGCCGAGGCCTACGTCGAATTCCTCGGCAAGCACGACGTACTGACCAAGCTCTACAACCGCGCCTACTACGAAGATGAGCTCGCGCGGCTGGGCCGCAAGGGCCCGTGGCCGGTCAGCGTGATCGCGGTCGACCTGAACGGCCTGAAGCAGGTCAACGACCAGCTCGGCCACGGTGACGGCGATGCGCTCCTGCGCCGCACCGGCGAGGCGCTGAAAAAGGCCGTGGGCGACCAGGCCTGCGTGGCGCGGGTCGGGGGCGACGAGTTCATGGTGCTGCTGCCGGCGCGCGACGAGCGCGGCGCGGCCACAGTGGTCGAGCAGATCCACCAGGTGGTGGAGCTCAACAACCAGTTCTATCCGGGCACCGCGCTCAGCCTGTCGATCGGCACCGCAAGCTGCAGCGCATCGGACCGCCTGAGCGACGCCGTCAAGCTGGCCGACGCCCGCATGTACCAGGCCAAGCGCGCCCACTACGAGGCGCTCGACGACGAGCGCGAGCGGCGGCGCCGATAGGCCATCGCCGATGGGCAAAAGAAAGGGCCGGCATCAGCCGGCCCTTTCTTCTTGCGCAGTAATGCTTTCGAGCTTTCGAGCTTTCGAGCGTTACAGGTACACGATCAGCGCCACGCCGGCGGCGATCAGGCCGAACTTGACCACGTAGTAAGCCGGCCGGCTCCACGCCTTGAAACGCCGGCGATACTGGCCGCAAATCCAGACAAAGCGGAACAGGCGGTTGATCATGCCGGTCTGGTCGGACTCTTCGTTGGGCGAGCTCGCCGCGGTCATGACCTTGCGGCCCAGCCAGCGGTTGATCTTGCCAGCCCAGCCGAAGCGCATCGGACGCTCGATATCGCAAAACAGGATCAGCCGATTGCTGTCGCTCTTGTTCTCCGCCCAGTGCAGGTAGGTCTCGTCGAACACCACGCCCTCGCCATCACGCCAGCTATGGCGCTCGCCGTCGACCTCGATAAAGCAGCGGTCGTCGTTAGGCGTGGCCAGGCCCAGGTGATAACGCAGCGAGCCCGCGAACGGATCGCGGTGCGGATTCAGCTTGCCGCCAGGCGGCAGCTCGGCGAACATCGCCGCCTTCACGCTCGGCAGGCCGCGCAGCAGCTCCACCGTGCGCGGGCACAGGACCTCGGCCGACGGATGGCGGGCTTCGTACCATTTCAGGTAGAAACGCTTCCAGCCGTACTTGAAAAACGAGTTGAAACCGGCATCGTTGTTCTTGTCGGCGGCCTTGATCTTGCGCATGGCAGCCAGGGCCAGGCCTTCGTCGCGAATCTCCGGCCACGCAGCGCGGATCTTCTCCAGCTCGGGAAAACGCTCGACGGGGATGTAGGGCGTGCGCGGCACGCCGGAAAAGATGTACATGAAGCAGTTGACCGGGGCCACCAGGGCCGAATGGTCGAGCAACTGGCGCCAGATGCGCAGCCTCACCTTGCCGCGGAAATGCACGTACAGGATCGCTCCCAGGTACGCCGCGACGATTATCCACTTGATCACCCGAAATCCTCCATATCAGCAGTACCGCGCGCAGTTGCATACGCGTAGCAACGCGACGGTGTCGGGGGCGAAAACCCGTAGTGTATCGAAATGGGAGGCGCCCTGCTGGATGATAGCGATACGCCACACGCCGATCCATCGCTCAGGATCGGCAGCGCAAGCGGCCTAAGCCGCCGGAGGGCGGCCCCGCCTCAGGGCGTGCCGCGGGATTGCCGGGCGATGCGCTCGATCAGCGCGTTGGCGTCGTCCGGCAAGCCCTGCAGCGTCAGCAGGCGCGCGTTGAGTACCATGTTCTCCAGCACCAGCTTGGCGGTGGAAGCCCACATGGTCGCCAGCAACGCGTCCACCGGCATGCCGGCCGTCTCCATGGCGCTGGAGCGCTGCGCCACCAGGCGGCACACCAACGCGCGCAGCGTGGCGTCGTCGAAAGGCAGGTCGGCATAGTCGATGGGGTCTTCCTTCTCGACTTCCACCATCAGTTGCAGCAGCATGTCTTCGGTCATCGGCAAGCTCCCAGGAAGGCTTCAAGGGTCGGATGGTCCTGTTGATGACGCTAATCCTCGGCCCTTGCGTTGTCAATGTGGTGGCCGATCGGCACTGGCGCATTGGCACAATGACGCAATGACAACAGGCACCGGGCCCGGCACCCGCACCCGCGCCTGGGACGGGGACAGGGACATCCGATGACTCAGGGTAAGCGATAGACAGGTCCCATCAATCAGCAATGAACAAAGCGTGTAAGCTCCGGTCTGATCTTTACTTCCAACCAAACACCAGAGTTCATGACCGAGCGTTTGTTGTCAGCCATGCGTCAATACGCATGGTTCAGTGGTGTCAAGCACCACGTGGTCCAAGGTGTCGAAGCGCTGGCTACCTTGCTCAAATCTCCCGCAGTCGCAGCCCGCGCAGTGGCTGCCATCGTTGCAGAAACCGAACAGGGCGTGCAGGTGTGGGTGTCCTACTTCGGCAAGCCGATGGATCCGCATACCCAATACGTGTTCTGGCCGATGCAGCGCGCGCTCAAGCCCGCGCGACGACGCGTAGCCATGGCCCCGCTGCCACCGCAGCACCGGGATCGCCGCTAGCCTCGCTGCACCATGCATCGCGAATGGCTGGCCGATGCCGGCGATTCGCGAGTATCAAGCCGAGGCATCCTGCCTCAACATCCCCTCCCCGCTTCGCTCCCCCGTTTCCCTCGTTTCCCACGCCGCCGCTCAGGCGTCGGCCCAGCGCCGCAGCAGGTTGTGATACACGCCGGTAAGCCCCACCACGGCCGCGTCCTTGTGCCCCAGTGCCTGGCCGACACGCTGGATCTGCGTATCGAGCTCAAACAGTACCGAACGCTGACCCTCGTCGCGCACCATGCTTTGAATCCAGAAAAATGACGACACGCGCGCGCCGCGCGTGACCGGGCTGACGTGGTGCAGGCTGGTCGCCGGGTACAGCACCATATGCCCCGCTGGCAGCTTCACGCGTTGCTGCCCGTAGGTATCCTCCACCACCAGTTCGCCGCCGTCGTAGTCTTCCGGCTCCGTCAGGAACAGCGTCGCCGAGAGGTCGCTGCGCACGCGGAAGTTGGTGCCGCGCAGGTGGCGGATCGCGTTGTCGATATGGTTGTCGAACGCGTGCCCGCCCTCGTAGCGGTTGAACAAGGGCGGATAGACCTTGAGTGGCAGCGCGGCCGAGATAAAGAGCGGATTGGCGCCCAGCGCATCCTGGATCAGGTCGCCTACCTGGCGCGCTACCGGCGAGCCTTCGGGCAGTTGGAGGTTGCGCTTGGCCAATGCCGACTGATGCCCGGAAGTGGCGTTGCCGTCGGTCCACTCAGCCGCGTCCATCCAGGCGCGGCATTGGGCAACCTGCGCCTTTGTCAGCACATCGGGGATCTGCAGCATCATGATTTCAATTACCTCGGCAAGACGGTTGGCCCGGGGCACCTTGCCGTGCCCCAGGCGAGCGCCGATTGTAAGAGAAAGCCATCGATCATACAAATGGGAATCATTATCAGTAACGACTGACCTTGACCTGACGCAAGCCCTGTACAGGGGAGCCGCCCTGTAGGCCTTGTGCCGACATGCGTCGGGCATGCGGCCTACTACAATGGATTGCACCCAGCCCACATTGCCAAGGAGACGGAAATGCCCGAACCGGTACACGACGAAGCGTTGGTCAACCTCTACCTCGAGCAGATTTCCGCCCTGTCGATCAGCGCCTTCGATGGCGCGGATGTGACCGAGGAACTGGGACAGGTCGTGCGCGAGGCCGTCGGTCAGTGCGGCGCAAGCAAGACCGCCCCGCAGGGCAATAACCTGCGCGTGCTGATCGAGCGCTTGACGGCCCGGTCCGAGGCAGCGGCGCGCGAAGGCCAGCCGCAAGTGCGAGACACGTTTTCGCGCGCGGCCGAACTGGCCCGGGCGCCCGCCTGAATCTCTGGCAGGCGCTGTGCGGGCGCAAGCCAGCGCGACACTGAACCACTCAGCGGATCACAGTCTCTTATTGTTATCGCCCGGCGCCCGCCGGGCGCGATCCGTTGGCGAACCCGAAGCCCCATGCACCGCGCCTTGCTCCGCTTGTTGTTAACTGTGACAGTGCTGTGCGTGGGCGCGTGCGCCGGATACCCTTACTACGACCCTTACGACAGCTACAACCCCTACGATCCCTACGGGTTCTACGAGGGCGGCGTAGCCTATCCCGCTGGCACTTACGCCTACGGGTATGGGTACGACTACGCGCTGCCCTACTATGGCGGGTTCTACGGCCCCGCCTTCTACTACGGTTACGGCGGCTATCACGGCTATCACGGCTATCGCGCCTATGGCTACTATCGCGGCCCCGGCTACCACGCGGGCGGGCCACGATACTACGGCGGCTATCACTATCACTCCGGCATGGCGCACGGCTACTACCATGGCGGTGGTGGCTGGAGAGGTACGGGAGGTACGGGAGGCGCACGAGGCGGACGCAGCGGAGGCGGCCGCGGGCGGCACTGATCAGCGCGAACCCATGGCGCACGCAATGCAAAGCGGCCCCGCGCAACGCTCGGGTTTCGTACCTTTGGGAATTTTCAGAACTTGGCCAGGACGGCCCGGAGACTAGCTTCGGAGACCAGAAAAGGTCTTTGGTTGCGGGGGCAGGACTTGAACCTGCGACCTTCGGGTTATGAGCCCGACGAGCTGCCAACTGCTCCACCCCGCGTCCGAGAGGCCGGATTATGGTGGATCCCGCCGCGCATTGCAATCGCTTTGTGACGTCATCGTGAAAAACCCGCCATCGAGCACACCTCGCGCACGGCAAGGACGACATGCCCGCTAGTCCGTCACCGGCCCCACCAGCCTATCCACGAGCTGATAGGCCGCAGCGAACGCAGCGACCTCGGCAGCGTGCCGGGTAGCAAACTGCGCGCCGTCGCCCGACAAGCGCTCGATGTCGCCGGCATCGGAGGGATCCGCCCCCTCCTGGCAGACGCGCACCTCGTACCCCCACTGGGCGACCTTGCCCAAAGCCGGGACGCCGCCGTCACCCGGCTTCGATACGAGGACATAGACGTCCATGCCCCGATACGCCTCCACCCGCCAGTCCGCATTGCTCATTGGATCCTCCCATGGCTCTTGCCGCAAGCAAGAAGCATAGCGCCTGGCGCCCGCCCCAACGCGCTCCTGAACCAGCCTATGCCGCCAGCACCGGCCCCGCAAGACGGCGCGCGCCTATACACCATGGCGCGCAGCGTGATAGCGCACCCCGCGCATAGGACTATCCGAATCGTCGAGGCAATGCCGGACAAACGCCAGCTGCCGCTGCAAACCCGCGCCAGGCCCGGCCCACATTGCCCGGCCCAGCAGGTAGCTCACCGCAACCTCCTGCCAGGACGCCATCTGCGCGAAGACCTGCGACGCCGCCTGCTCGATCACGGCCCAGGACTGCGCCTCGGTTTGCATGCCACAGTCGTAGGCGGCCCGCGCGACATGTATCGCCCGGCTCATGTCCCAGGCCAGCACGCCACGCGCAAGATCGACCCGCGAGCCGAGCAGGCGACTCGCGCGCAGGTCCGGCATGGCGCGCTCGAGATTGTCAATGCAATGGGCAAGGCGCACCGGATCGAAGCGATCATTGAGCAGCACGATCTCACGCTCGCGCGCCGTGCGCGGCACCGAGAACAGGATCCGGCAGACCTGCGGATACAGCGCGCGGTGCCCCTCCTCCAGCAGCCACGCCAGCGTGCCCCGCGCCTCGCCGGCCGTATGGATATGCCAGTCGGCAGCCAGCGCGCCCGCCTGCGTGCGCGAATCCACACCGGTGGCAAGGGTGCTGACGTTAAGGGTCAACCGCGCATCGTGCAAAAAGCCCACCAGCAAACTGCACGTGCGCTCGCCGATGGCCGACGCAGCCTTGCCCTCGATCGCCTGGCTACAGACACGGTCTTGCAAGACCGGCCCGCGCTCCGCCGCTGGCGGCATGCCCGGCTTGCGCTGACGGCATGCGGCACTGGCCACAACGGCGAGCACGGCGGCACAGACGAACCACGGCAACGATCGCATCGCAAGACGCTCCAGAGGAAAGCGCGATCGCTCGGCCCGGCAGATCGGGAAGCAGCAGCAAGAGAGCAATCCGGTTATGAACGCGCGAGGATGCGCACCGGAATAGAGATTAGCGAGAGGAAGCTCGGCGCACGATGAGACAGGTCTCAATCGCGGCGATTGCCGTCGACGCACGGCGGAACGCCGTAGAATGGCCAGACCAGGAACCGAGAGCGTTGGCGGAAGCCAAAATGAAAAAAGAGCTTCCATTTCTGGAAGCTCTTTTTGCAATGAGTGGTGCGGCTGGCAGGATTCGAACCCACGACCCCTTGGTTCGTAGCCAAGTACTCTATCCAACTGAGCTACAGCCGCACTCGAGAAAGAAATTATAACGTACTTTTGAAATTTGGGAACCCCCCTGCCCCACTTTTTTTGCTTTTCCCGCCGGCAGGCCGCCGCTTCCTATAATGACAGCCCCGCAGATGTGATCGGATCATGAACAAGGCATTTGTCAAAGAGTCACCCGGCGACGAGGACGACGACCTTCCCGAAGGCGCCACCCCGCTGCCACCCGGCACCAAGAACTACATCTCGGCGCAAGGCTACCAGCGCTTGCGCGATGAACTGATGCACCTGATCGACACGGCGCGCCCGGAGGTGGTCCAGATCGTTTCGTGGGCCGCATCCAATGGCGATCGTTCCGAGAACGGCGATTATCACTACGGCAAGAAGCGCCTGCGCGAGATCGACCGCCGCATCCGCTTCCTGACCAAGCGCCTGGAGAAGGCCGAGGTGGTGGACCCGTCCCTGCAGGGCGACAACGACCAGATCTTTTTCGGCGCCACCGTCACCTATGCCGACCAGGCCGGCGAGGAAACCACCGTGACGATCGTCGGCACCGACGAGGTCGACCTCGACAGCAACCACGTGAGCTGGATCTCGCCGATCGCGCGCGCGCTGCTCAAGGCGCGCGAAGGCGATACGGTGCCGCTGCGCACGCCAGCCGGGGTGGAGCAGATCGATATCCTGAAAGTCAGCTATCCCGGCAGGGAAGCGTAACCGATCGCCGCCGCGCAGCCGGAAAAGCACTGAGCCCGGCTCGGCCGGGCTCAGTGCTTGCGTGCGGGAAGGCTGCGTCAGCCGTCGTTGCGGTCGCGGAAGATGCGGATGACGTCGGGGTTGCGCCGCAGAGCCCGCATCACGTTGGCAAGATGCAGGCGGTTCTGCACCTGGATGATGAACTGCATGTAGGTGGCTTCCTGATGGCCGCCCTCCTGCTGCTCCATCGCCACGTGCGCGACGTTGGCGTCGGCCGACGTCAGGTCGGCCGCCACGCGGGCGACGATGCCCTTGACGTTGCGCACCATCACCTTGATCGACACATCGAACGAGCGCGTGGTCTTCTTCGCCCACATCACATCGATCCAGTGCTCCGGGTCCTTGCTGTGCAGGCGCTTGGCTATCTTGCAATCCTGGACGTGAATCTGCAAACCCTCGCCCTTGCCCAGGTAGCCGACGATGGAATCGCCGGGAATCGGCCGGCAGCATGACGAGAAGATCATCGACATGCCTTCATCGCCGGTGATCGGCACCGCGGGGGCTTCTTCGCCAGCGAAGGTCTGCACGGCCGCCAGCAGCGCGCTGTCGACATCGCCGGAAAGCTCTTGCAGCAGGATCTCCATGCGCTTGGCCACGACGGCCGGCACGCGCCGCCCCAGCGCCAGGTCGGCAAAGATGTCCTCCTTGTGCTTGTTGCCGGTCCACTGCACCATGCGGTCCCACACCGACTGCGGCAGCGCCTTGAGCTCGATGCCGAGCTGTCGCGCCGACTGCTCCAGCAGGCGTTCGCCAAGCTGGATGGCTTCGTCGAGCCGGGTGGTCTTGAGATAGTGGCGGATGGCCGCGCGCGCCTTGCCGGTGCGCACGAACGCCAGCCACGCCGGATTGGGCTTGGAGTACGGTGCCGTCACCACCTCGACGATATCGCCGCTCTTGAGTTCCGTGCGCAGCGGCAGCAGCTCGTTGTTGATCTTGACCGCCACGCACTGGTTGCCGAGGTCGCTGTGCACGGCATAGGCGAAATCGAGTGCGGTGGCGCCGCGCGGCAGCGCGCGGATATGCCCCTTGGGCGTGAACACATAGACCGCATCCGGGAACAGGTCGATCTTGACGTGCTCGAGAAATTCCTGCGAATCGCCGGTCTGGCTCTGGATATCGAGCAGCGACTGCAGCCACTGGTGCGCCTGCTGCTGGATATCGTTGGCCTGGTCGGCCTGATGCTTGTACATCCAGTGCGCGGCCACGCCGGCTTCCGCGATCTGGTGCATGTCGCGGGTGCGGATCTGGAACTCCACCGGCGTGCCGAACGGGCCCACCAACGTGGTGTGCAACGACTGGTAGCCGTTGATCTTGGGAATGGCGATGTAGTCCTTGAACTTGCCCGGCATGGGCTTGTACAGCCCGTGCAGCGCGCCCATCGCCATATAGGTGTGCATCTGGGTTTCGACGACGACGCGGAAACCATACACATCGAGCACCTGCGAGAACGACAGCTGCTTGTCGTGCATCTTGCGGTAGATGCTGTAGAGCGTCTTTTCACGCCCCGACAGCTCCGCCACGATGCCCGCGTCGCCCAGCGCCTTCTGCGCCGTTTCGAGAATGCGCTTGACCACCTCGCGCCGGTTGCCGCGCGCGGCCTTGACCGCTTTTTCCAACGTGGCATAGCGGAACGGCGAACCAACCTTGAAGGACAGTTCCTGCAGTTCCCGGTACGTGGTGTTGAGACCGAGCCGATGCGCGATCGGCGCGTAGATCTCCATGGTCTCGAGCGCAATCCGGCGCCGCTTTTCCGGCGGCACGAAATCCAGCGTGCGCATGTTGTGGGTGCGGTCGGCCAGCTTGACCAGGATCACCCGCACATCGCGCGCCATCGCCAGCAGCATCTTGCGGAAGCTCTCCGCCTGCGCCTGCTCGCGGCTCTGGAATTCGAGCTTGTCCAGCTTGGTCAGGCCATCGACCAGCTCGGACACCTTGGGGCCGAATTTTTCCGCCAGCTCGCTCTTGGTGATGCCCTGGTCTTCCATCACGTCGTGCAGCAACGCCGCCATGATGGATTGGACATCGAGCTTCCAGTCGGCGCACAGTTCGGCCACCGCTACCGGATGCGTGATATAGGGCTCGCCGCTCTGGCGATACTGGCCGAGGTGAGCCTCGTCCGAGAACTGGAAGGCTTCGCGCACGTGCGCCTGATCCGCCGGCTTGAGATAAGCAAGCTTCTCCATCAGCCGGGTGATCGAGATCACCTGCTGGCGCGGGGGCACTGCGGGTTGCGAGGTCGGGCCGAAGAAGTGACGATAGGACTGCGCCAGCACCGCGTCGATGAAGAGCGCATCGCCCGGCGCCGCGCCCTGCGGCGCATCGCTCAGCTCACTTTCGGCGGCGGTCTGGGCGGCTCTTGCCTTGCCTGCACCCATTGCGGGGGCAACGGCACGCTCGCCAACGACATCGTTGCCAAGCGGATCGGGAAGATTGGGAGCGCCGGTACGCGCCGTCACGGTCGACTGACCGGGCACGGCGCGCTTGCGCTGAACGGGTGGCACTGCATCGCCACTCGCGTCACCAGTGGCTTCTCCGCGCGATCGCGCCGGCGTGGCCGTGGGGCTGGCCGTCGCGACAGGGGAGGAAGGCTGGGAGGAAGACATGTGGGCGGCTTCTGTAATCTGGCTGGTTAAGCAAGTACGCGAACAAGTACGTTAGCAGAGTCTCAATGCAAAGGTACGCGTTGCTAGGACTGGCCACCGCCGCCCGAAAATCAGGTCGGTACCTTCTTGAGCATCTCGATGCCGATCTGGCCCGAGGCGATCTCGCGCAGCGCCACGACCGTGGGCTTGTCCTTGGCCTCGACCTTGGGAGTGTGACCCTGCACCAGCTGACGGGCCCGGTACGTTGCCGCGAGCGCGAGCTCGAAGCGATTCGGGATGTGTTTCAGACAATCTTCGACGGTAATACGCGCCATATGTAATCCACCTCGGGACAAAACCTTATGCGATGCCGGCTATTTTACAGCACGCGGCAAGAAACGTTCCCGCCGCGCTCCGGATCAATGAATACCGAGCTCGATGAAGAGGTCGGCGTGACGCGCCTTTTGTGATGAAAAACGCAGACGGGTAGCGCGGATGACGCTGCGAAGCTGTTCGAGCGCCTGCTCGAAAACCTCGTTGATGATGACATAGTCCGACTCGGACGCGTGGGCCATCTCGCTGCCTGCTGCCAGCAGGCGGCGCACGATCACGTTCGGCTCGTCCTGGCCGCGCTTGTTCAGGCGTTCTTCAAGCGCTTGCAGCGACGGCGGCAGGATGAAGATCTCCATGGCGTTGGAAAAACGCTGGTGCACCTGCTGCGCGCCCTGCCAGTCGATTTCCAGCAGCACATCGTTGCCCTGGGCCATCTGTTGCTCGATCCACACTCGCGAGGTGGCGTAGTAGTTGCCGTGCACTTCCGCCCACTCGAGGAATTCGCCGCGATCGCGCGCCGCGCGGAACGCGTCCACGGTGGTGAAGTGGTATTCGCGGCCATCCTGCTCGCCGGGACGCGGCGCGCGGGTGGTGTGCGAGATGGATAGGCGAATGGCCTGGTCCTGCGCCAGCAGCGCGTTGACCAGGGTGGACTTGCCGGCGCCGGAAGGCGCCACCACCATGAACAGGTTGCCGGGATAGGCGGTGTCGATGGCGACGTGGGACGACGTTTCACTCATGATGATTATTCTAGGTTCTGAATCTGTTCTCGCATCTGCTCGATCAGCAGTTTGAGTTCCATGGCGGCATCGGCCAGTTCTTTGGCCGCTGATTTGGAGCCCAGCGTGTTCGCTTCGCGGTTGAGCTCCTGCATCATGAAATCGAGCCGCTTGCCAACCTGCCCGCCCTTCTTGAGGATATGCCGGGTTTCGTTCAGGTGGGCCTGCAGGCGCGACAGCTCTTCGGCGATGTCGATGCGGATGCCGTAGACCGTGGCTTCCTGGCGGATGCGCTCGCCGATTTCGTCTCGGCTCATTGAGGGCATGCCGCCGGGCGCGACCAGGTTGAAGGCCTCCTGCAGGCGTTCGGTGAGCTTGTCCTGGTGATGGGCGATCAATTGCGGGATGGTGGGCGTGAGGCGCTCGACGATGGCCAGCATGGCTTCGATGCGCTCGTCCAGGGTGGCCTTGAGCGCGTCGCCCTCGCGGCGGCGCGCTTCCAGCAACTGGCCCAGCGCTTCCTTGGCTGCGCCCGTCACGGCCTCGCGCAGGGCGTCCTGCGACAACTCGGGCTCAACCAGCACGCCGGGCCAGCGCAGGATCTCGCCCATGCGCAGCGAGCCGGCTTGCGTGAAGGTGGCTGCTACCGTGGCCTCGATCGAGCGGATCTGCGCCAGCAAGGCGTCGTTGAGCGCCAGCGTGGTGCCGCCGGCGCCGGCATCGGCGCGCTGCAGGTTGATGCGGCATTCCAGCTTGCCGCGCGACAGCTTCGCCATGAGCATTTCCCGCAGCGCCGGCTCGAAGGCGCGGCATTCTTCGGGAGCCCGGAAAAACAGGTCGAGGAATCGCGAATTGACTGTGCGGAACTCCACCGAAACGGATGCGGTCCTGCCGGTTGGCGCGCCTTGCGCGTCCGTCAGCGGCGCCTGGCGCGTCGCCAGGCCGTAGCCTGTCATGCTGTGGATCATTAAGTAGTCTCGCGAAATGGCCATCTGGCCGCATGGGTTCAAACAGCCCGGGGAGCCGGCAGCCCCGCAACCACGCTGGTTGAACGCCGAAAAGAGAGGCCAAAATGGCCGCTATTGTGTTCTTTACAAGTCTTCGATTAGTCAGGACAATCCGGAGGCAATCAAGGTCCCGAATCCTATGACAGAGCCAAAGGGCGCATCACCTCCAAAGAGCGCACCGCTGCCCATCGGCACGCTGCTGTCCAACTATCGTATTGTAAAGAAGTTGGCCAGCGGGGGGTTCAGTTTCGTCTACCTTGCCACCGACGAGACCGGCTCCCCTGTCGCGATAAAGGAGTACCTGCCGTCGTCGCTGGCACGCCGCCAGCCCGGCGAGCTGATCCCGGTGGTGCCCGAGGAAAGCGCGGCGTCGTTCCGGCTGGGGCTCAAGTATTTCTTCGAGGAAGGCCGCTCGCTGGCGAAGATTTCGCATCCCAGCGTGGTGCGCGTGGTGAATTTCTTCCGAGAGAATTCCACCGTCTACATGGTGATGAACTACGAGCTGGGCAAGACACTGCAGGAACACATCCTGCACGCGCGCCAGCAAGGCCGCGCCAAGGTGCTGCGCGAACACTTCATCCGCAAGGTCTTCCACGACCTGATGAGCGGCCTGCGCGAAGTGCATATCCACAAGCTGCTGCACCTGGACATCAAGCCCGGCAACATCTACCTGCGCGAAGACGAATCGCCCATCCTGCTCGATTTTGGTGCCGCCCGCCAGATCCTGACCATGGAGGCCGCGCGTTTCCAGCCCATGTACACGCCGGGCTTTGCCGCGCCGGAGCTGTACGGCAAGCATTCCGAGCTGGGCCCGTGGACCGACATCTACAGCCTTGGCGCCACGCTCTACGCCTGCATGGCCGGCATGCCGCCCCAGGAGGCCAACCAGCGCGAGAAGGACGACCGCATGGCGGACTCCATCACGCGACTGCGCGCCAGCTATACCGACGGCCTGGTGGACCTGGTCGAATGGTGCCTGCGGCTGCCCCCTTCCGAGCGGCCGCAGAGCGTGTTCCGGCTGCAAAAGGAGCTGCGCGAACAAACCAATGCACTAGGCGAGCAGGCCGCCGCGCCTGCAGCCGCGGCCGCCGAGCGCCCCCTCGCAAGCCGGTTCCTGACGCTGCTGCGCAAGCGCGAGGAGCCAGCCGCGGCAGTCCAGGCCAAGGAGGCCGGCGCAAGCGGCGAATAAAGCACGTAGTGGCGCCATCCCCCGCGCCATGCGCAGCCGCCTCCGTGCCCCCCTTCTGCCACCATTTACAACTATGATGAGAACCGTCGCCTCGCGGCCCGCCCGCACGCTGTGCCGGTGGAGCGCGCGGATGACGCCGCCGTCTCTCAAGAACTGACTCCTACAGCCACCATGCGATTCTCCGTCTACCAGGAAAGCAGAAAAGGCGGCCGCCGCATCAACCAGGACCGCATGGGCTATTGCTTTACGCGGGATGCCCTGCTGATGGTGCTGGCCGATGGCCTGGGCGGCCACGCGCTGGGCGAAGTCGCCGCGCAGCAAGCCTTGCAGACCCTGGCGCGCCAGTTCCAGGCCCAGGCCCGGCCTTCGATCCGCAATCCTGCCGATTTCCTGCAGGACACCATCATGCTGGCCCACCGGGAAATCCATCGCTACGCCGAGGCCAACCAGCTGGCCGACGTCCCGCGCACCACTGTGGTCTGCTGCCTGGTCCAGAACGGCCAGATCCACTGGGCCCACGCCGGCGACTCGCGCCTCTACCTGGTGCGCAAGGGCAACCTGCTGACCCGCACGCGCGACCACTCCAAGATCGAGAACCTGCTGCAGCAGGAGCGCGTGCTGCCAATGGATGTGGCCAACCACCCCGAGCGCAACAAGCTCTACAACTGCCTGGGTTCGCCCAACCTGCCGCTGATCGATATCGGCGGCCCGCTGCGGCTGGAGCCGGGCGACGTGGCGCTGCTGTGCTCCGACGGGCTGTGGGGCAGCATCGAAGAGCAACTGCTGATCGAGAAGGTCACCAACTTGTCCGTGGTGCATGCCATCCCGGACCTGATCGAGCAGGCGCTGCACAACGCCGGCGACGGCGCCGACAACACCACAGCCATCGCCATGATGTGGGAACTCGACGCCCACCTGTCCAACGAGGACTCGGTCGCCACCGAGACCCTGCCGCTCAACACGTTCACCACCTCGATCCTGGAGAACAACGGCGGCGATACCGACCTGCTCTCCGAGGAGGAGATCGAGCGCTCCATCGCTGAGATCCGCGCGGCGATCGACAAGACCAGCAATTTCATGCGCTGAGCCCGGGCCAAAGTACCGCCCGCGCCGCAATGGCGCGGGAATTCGCACGCCCCCGCGGGGGGAGTTGGCGCAGGACGCGCACGCGCAGCCCGGCGGCGTTAAAATCCGGGTCCTGAATCGATTTCCGAGAAAACCCCCACATGCGACCCAGCGGACGCGCAGCCGATGCGCTGCGCCCTATTGCTCTGACCCGCCACTACACCCGCCACGCCGAAGGTGCTGTCCTGAGTGCCTTTGGCGACACCAAGGTGCTGTGCACCGCCAGCGTGCTGGCCAAGGTGCCCCCCCACAAGAAGGGCAGCGGCGAAGGCTGGGTCACCGCCGAGTACGGCATGCTGCCGCGCGCCACCCACACGCGCTCGGACCGTGAAGCCGCCCGCGGCAAGCAGACCGGGCGCACGCAGGAGATCCAGCGCCTGATCGGCCGCGCGATGCGCTCGGTGTTCGATCTGTCCGCGCTGGGCGAATTCACCATTCACCTGGACTGCGACGTGCTGCAGGCCGATGGCGGCACCCGCACCGCGGCCATCACCGGCGCGTTCGTGGCCGCCCATGACGCTGTTTCCGCCATGCTGCGCGACGGCCAGATCAAGGCCAGCCCGATCCGCGACTTCGTTGCCGCCGTGTCGGTTGGCATGGTGGATGGCGTGGCCGTGCTCGACCTGGATTATGCCGAGGACAGCAACTGCGACACCGACATGAACGTGGTGATGACCGGCAGCGGCGGCTTTGTCGAAGTGCAAGGCACCGCCGAGGGCGTGCCGTTCAGCCGTGCCGATCTCGATGCGATGACGCGCATCGCCGAGCAAGGCATCGCCGAACTGGTGGCGCACCAGCGCCGCGCGCTGGGCCTGGCCTGATACGGTGAACGCCATGCAACGCCTGGTCCTCGCCTCCAACAACCCCGGCAAGCTCGGCGAGTTTGGCGCGCTGCTGGCGCCGCTCGGCTTCGAGGTGGTCCCGCAGGGGCAGCTCGGCATTGCCGAGGCCGAGGAGCCCTACGCCACCTTCGTCGAGAACGCCCTCACCAAGGCGCGCCACGCCAGCCGCCTGGCCGGCCTGCCCGCGCTGGCGGATGACTCCGGCATCTGCGTCGACGCGCTGGATGGCGCGCCGGGCGTCTACTCGGCGCGTTATGCGCAACTCGTGGGCAAGCCCAAGTCCGATGCCGCCAACAACGCGCACCTCATCTCGCAGCTGGCCGGCAAGCTCAACCGCCACGCCTACTACTACTGTGTGCTGGTGCTGGTGCGCCATGCCGAGGATCCGCGGCCGGTGATCGCCGAGGGCGTGTGGGCTGGCGAGGTGGTCGACGCGCCGCGCGGCAACGCCGGCTTTGGCTACGACCCACACTTCCTGCTGCCGCACCTGGGCAAGACCGCGGCCGAGTTGAGCGCCGAGGAAAAAAACGCCGTCAGCCACCGTGCGCTCGCGCTCAAAGCGCTGACCGAGCGCCTGCAGGCCGGCGGCCCCGGGACTGGCTGCCCATGATCCCGATCGTTCCCCTGGCGTCCACGGGCGCCAGCGCCCCCGCCGATACCAAGTCATTGTGGCTGCAGCCGGGCCAGCTCGCGCTGCCCGGCTCCCCGCCGCTGTCGCTCTACGTGCATATTCCGTGGTGCGTGCGAAAGTGCCCGTACTGCGATTTCAACTCGCATGCCGTGCCCGGCGCGGCGGACAGCCACGACATCCCGGAAGACGCCTACCTGGATGCGCTGCGCGCCGACCTGGAGCAATCACTGCCGCTGGTGTGGGGCCGCCAGGTGCACACGGTCTTCATCGGAGGCGGCACGCCTAGCCTGCTGTCGGCCGCCGGCATGGACCGGCTGCTGTCGGATATCCGCGCGCTGTTGCCGCTGGACGCCGACGCCGAGATCACGATGGAGGCCAACCCCGGCACGTTCGAAGCAGAGCGCTTCGCCAGCTATCGCGCCAGCGGCATCAACCGCTTGTCCATCGGCATCCAGAGTTTCAACGACCGCCATCTTGCCGCGCTTGGCCGCATCCACGGAGGCGCCGAAGCCCGCGCGGCGATCGGCATCGCGCTGGACAACTTCGACAACGTCAACCTCGACCTGATGTACGCGCTGCCCGGCCAGACGATGGCGGAATGTGCCAATGACCTGGAGACGGCACTCTCGTTCAACACCACGCACCTGTCGCTCTATCACCTGACGCTGGAGCCCAACACGCTGTTCGCCAAGTTCCCGCCGGCGCTGCCGGATGACGACAGCGCGTATGAAATGCAGGACCTGATCGAAGCACGCACCGCGCAGGCGGGCTACGTCCACTACGAAACCTCGGCCTACGCCCGGCCGCACCGGCAAGCGCGCCACAACCTGAACTACTGGCGCTTTGGCGACTACCTTGGCATCGGGGCCGGCGCGCACGGCAAGCTATCGTTCCCGCACCGGGTGCTGCGCCAGATGCGCCACAAGCATCCCGCCACGTATATGGCGCAGGCCATGGCCGGCAACGCAGTGCAGGAGCAGCACGATGTCGGCGCAGCCGACCTGCCCTTCGAGTTCATGCTGAACGCGCTGCGCCTCACTGACGGCGTGCCGGCCAGCACATTCTTCGACCACACCGGGCTGCCGCTGCACACCATCAGCCGCGACCTGGCCGCCGCCGAGAAGAAAGGCCTGCTGGAAGCGGATCTGGCTACCATCAAGCCAACGGAACTGGGACGGCGCTTCCTCAACGACCTGCAGGAGATGTTCCTGAAAGGTTGATCGCGATACCACGCGGCCACCAGCAAAACGGCCACCCGAGGGTGGCCGTTTGCCCGCGTGGGCGGCGCGAATACCATGCCGGTCAGTACGGCGTCGCCATGTCGTTGGCCACCTGGACGCGGGAACCGATACGCAGATTGCTGACGTTGCGCTGCGTCACGGTAGCCATGCGGCCATCGTCCAGCCGCACGTTGACGCGATACACGGTTTCGGTGCTGCTGCCGGCACGCTTCTCGATCTGGTTGCCCGCCACGCCACCCGCCACGGCGCCGCCGATGGTGGCAATGGTATTGCCGGTGCCCCCGCCGATCTGGTGACCCAGCAAGCCACCGGCCACGCCGCCGATCACCGTGCCGAGCAAGCCCGAGCTGTTTTGCTGCGTCGTCACCGGCTCGATCGATTCCACCCGGCCATAGAACGCCGAATTCGCGGGTGCCTGGTAGGTGTTGGTGCCCGGGGGCGGGGGCGGTGCCTGATAGGCTGCTTGCTGCGGCGCACCGTAGCCACCACCATAGCCGCCGCCATAACCACCACCGGGCGCCGCGCAACCCGCCAAACCCACCACCGCGGCCGCCGCCGCCACGCCCAACAGAGTCTTGCCGTTCATTGGTTATTCTCCTCGATTGACTGCTACTGCATGGAACAGGAGGGAGCGCCCACATGGGCACGACTCCCCTCACGCATGATAGGAGCATGAATCCGGATTGAAGGTTCCGCCGTGTCCGACAGGCACCGACAAGGCCACAGGCATTTTCTCATGCCCCCAGGCCGCGCGGCCTTGCTATAATGCGCGGCGCTGGCCGTAGCGCCAGCATCGAAGCAGCATGCGGCACGGACAGGGGCCTTCCCTGTTCGCGCTACAATGCCTGCTCTTCCCCCGGGAAGCGTGGCCGAGTGGTTTAAGGCAGCAGTCTTGAAAACTGCCGATGGGGTGACCCATCCGTGAGTTCGAATCTCACCGCTTCCGCCATCAATCCAATGTAAATCATTGATTTACAAATGGATTTCTATTTCGTCGCAACGCCCACCTACGCTTTTACCTGCACGCAAGCGTACTCACAGCCGACCGCAGCGCTTTTGTAGATTCATCACAGCATGATGCATTCTTTGCCGAGTCGCTCTCGCCTCTGCGGTACGTCGGCTGACGGGTTCCATTTCCCGCCGCACAAGCGAACGGTGCCCACCCCAGGGGCCTTCCGAAACGCGAACCCATTTCAAACGTTGGCGACAGGCTTTTCGAGTGCGGCATGACACCTGTGCCACGCTAGTGCTTGTCGCTCTCCGGATACCAGTAGATGCGCTTGCGCTTGCCGACCCCCGCGATATTGATCTTTTGGGCACCTAGCGCCGAGGTGGCATCCCCCCCTCCGGCGCCGGTCTGGTTGCCACCGCCGAGCAAGACCGGCACTACACCGCTGCCAATCGATACCATGCCGAATACCGGGGAAGGCGGAAAGCCGCCGCCATCCAGGATGATCGAACGCTGTGGGTTTTGGCCTGAAGCTGTAAGGAAGCTGAAGGAATAGCTCCGGGCAATGCCAAGATTGGGGTAGCACATGCCGGCCTGCGGCACGGCTGGCGTATTTGTGCCGATCGTGGTGTAGCCGCTGACGGTCAGTGGCGCGTTCACCGCTTTCTCACCGGGATTCGTGAGCGTGATATAGAAGCCCGCGCCAGTACCGTTGTACTTAGCCGTGGTGCTGGTGTCGTCGACGAGACTGGCCTCGGTGATGGGCGTCCAGGTGGCCGGCATGCCGAGTATGTTGGGGTCCTTCAACATGTAGAGGCGATTGACCACGTTATAGGCAGTCCCCTGCGTCGTTGAGGCGGAATAGAGAGGATGCTCTCGGTCACCCGTGCCGGCTGTAATGGCGTCGTAGGCAGCGGTGGAAATGACGTCGGGTGCATAGAAGAACTTGCGCGCGTTGTTCGTGCTGGCTGCGCCGCCGAGTGCAGCAAGCTTGTTAAGCGTCCAGTTGACAGGCGCATTGCCCGCGGTAGTCTCAAAGTCGGCTCTCCAGAGATTGCCGCCGACGTCGCCAACATACAGGCGTTCGATATAACCGTCGCCATTGCGATCAAGCCCCGTGACATCCGACGGGATGGCCCGGGTCAGGCCGGCAACCGCCAGGCATGTGCCGCTCATACCGCTACAGTTGGGCAGCGCGCTCCACACAACGGCGCCGCTGACGGCATCGAATGCCACGATGCCGCGTCCCATGGTATCAACTCCCGGCGACGGATCACTGTCCTCGGCCGAGTCATAGCCCGCGCCCATCACCACCAACGGGTTGGCGTAGCCGCGCACGCGCATTACGCGCGGCTGGGACCAGGTCTGGCCGAGTTCAGGGATATCAGCATTGGAGCGTTTCCACAGGAAGCGCGGATTGACGGGATCGGTCACATCGATTGCATAGATCAGCCGCCCGCCGCGGCGTGCCGTCAGGTAAATGACCACACGAGGATTCGCCGCGTCGCGCAAGTCCTGCATCACGGTGGTACTTCCATCGAAGAAGTAATCCCGCGGCGCCGGAGCGGGGGTGATACCGCCAGGCGTGGTCGAGAGCTGCACCTCCGGAGAGTTGGTATAAAGGCGGCTGAGCTTGCCAAGGAACTCCGGTGCGATGAAGCCCCATAGCTCGCCGCCCGGCCTCACACTGCCGATGCCCTGCGTCTGGTTACCGTTGATAGCATGGAACACGCCATCGTTGGTGCCATAGAACACCACAACTCCCTTGCTGCCGCCATAGTTGACGACAGCCGGCCTGGAATGCAGTACGTCTGCGTGGATCGAACTGCGCACGGTCACCGGCGTGCCGGGACCTGGCTCTGCTTCGGTGCCGGCCAGGCTGGTGGTATCCGAAGCAGCGACGTCCTGGCCGCGTACCCAGGCGATGAGCTTGGGCAATTCGGTGGCGGTGATGGTCTTCGCGCCGCTGGTCCCCGAGTTGATGACGGCAAGGCCGCCGGTCGAACTCGTGTCCTTCAGCCATGTGTTGGAACTATCGAATGACGGCATCGCCGCGCTCGTCGGGCAACTACCCGCGCCGTTGCAGGTGATCAGTTGCCGGCTGGTCTGGCTGGTCAGCAACTGTGCGCGCAGCATCTCTCCCGCCCCCCCCTTCTCCACGACCTCTCCATCAGGGGAATCAAGGCCCCACCCGACACTTGACGGGCTATTCTGCCAGTATCCCGTGGCCGGCCAACTACCGACTGCGCTGCTCCCGTAGCCGGTCGCGCCAAAGGAAAGCGGCGGCTCCGTAGTCCAAAAACTGATGGCGTTCGGGGAGATGAAGCCCGTCGCCGCGTTGCTGATGGCAGCGTTGCCCTTGGCATCCTGCAGCACGATGTTGCCACCGGCGTCATAGCCGATCTGGTACTGCTTGAGATTGCCTTGCCACCGTGGTGCCGCGGTGGCATCCGGGCGGAACATTCCCACATAGACCTGGTTGAGGAACTGACCCTGGGCATTGACGGAGGCCGGAAGGCTGACCGAGGCAAACACGCTGTTGATGGCCTGCACCTCGTTGAAGATTTGCAGCAAGGCCGACGTCAGTCCATTGACGTCACCTAGCTGTACCACATATGTCTTACCGCCGCCATTGGTCGCCATGCTGCTCGCGAGCTGGACATAGTCAGGATTCTTGCCATCGGTCACCGCGATCGTGTAGGTCACGATGTTCTGACGGTTGGCCATGTTGCCCTGGACGTCAGTCTGGTACATGAAGCGAGCCCATTCGTCGCCCCAGTTGCTCTGGTATTTGTTGTTGGGAGCGGGAATGACAATCTGCTGCTGCTGAGCTGTAGTCGCGCCTGCTGCGGCCAGGGCATTGATGACATTCTGGCCGGTGTCTTGCGGCTTGCCGTTGTTCACGGCGTTGGCGATATAGATGACAAAATTGCGCTGACAGGGGTTGTCGATCGGCGAGGTGTACTTGGTGCCGGACAAGCCAGTCTGGCCGGCATAGTAGGCCCACGATTCCTGCATACCGCCACCGACCTGCGAGTTGTTCGAGTTGTCGGCCTGACGGTCGATTGTTTTCACATAGCGAAGGAAGCTGTCGACCCCGCTGTTGTCCATCAGCGGCAACTTGAAAGGTGCCACGGACGGGAACTTGAACTGGCCGCCGACGTTGCTCCCGCTGCCGAACATCATCACGCCGAGATTGAGGTTGCCCAGCAGTGTGGGGCTGGTCTTGATCGACGACACCGCGTTGTAGAGCGCGCATTGCTCGGCGCCGACGTCCTTGCCATCGTTATTGCTGGAGACGACCCCCGATGTGGAGCAGGTGAAGCTGGCCGACGCATCCCAGGTCGATGCATTGTCGAACAGGATCAGCACATTGGGCTTGCCGGCCTGGGGCTGCAAGCCAGTGTACAGATCGATGTCCTCCGCCATTGCCGGGTGCAAGGCAGAAAGCGCGAGTAACGTGGCGATGGCAATGCGCGAGGCAGCGCGTTCAGCGAATTGACGCATTGTGAGTCCTGAGTTCGGAGGTGAGGCAATCGATAACTGAGTCGTGGCCGCAAACTTACGGGCATGCCGTGCCGACCGGCACGCGTACTGAGATGCCCTGGTGCAAGGTGGTGTTGGTCGCAGTGGCTGCGCTATCGCTGACGCTGGCCTTTACATCCCATTGAGTGGCATTGCACAGTGAATTTCCGCCGCCACCGCCGGATGCCGTCAAGATGCCAGTGTCCTGGTTACCATTGCCAACGAAGCAGGAAACGTCGTCAGCATTGGACGTATCGAGATCCGTATTCTTTACCGGCTTGCTGGTCTGGCACACCGGCGCCGCAACCTGCGCCGTATAGTCAGCGCGGCCATCGCCGTTCACATCGACCGGCACGCTAGCCGCCGCTGCCGTGGGGTTGGCAGTGAAGTCATTGCTAATAACCTGCTCAATGCCTTGTTGCGCGGCATTCTGCGCTTCCACGCCGTGCTGCTGGTTAGCGGCGACCTTCACATTGATGACACTGGAGCTGACCAGCGATATCGTCATCAGCAAAAAGATCACCAGGAAAATCAGCGTGACGATCAGGGTGGCGCCGGACTGCCGGCGCAGCGCGATTTGCATGGCTTACTCCCGGCGGCCTGCCACATTGGCCAGCCTTGCCACCCGGGCGTAGACATGGCGCTTGAAGCCGTCGTTGAACGGGCCGCTTACGGTGGCACGTCCGAGATCATAGGTGCGGCTGTCTGTCCAGCCGAGTGAGGCCCTTTGCGTGCGGGCAAGGACGTTAATGCGTACAGAGGTGACGTTCTGCCAGTTGGTAAGGGCGGTCGTCCAATCATATGCGGGTACCGAGGTACAGATCGCGCTGTTGTTCACGCCGGGGTCGCTGACGTAGCAGTCGGCGGAACCGTTATTGTCGAGATCCACGCCGTAAGATAAATGCATGTCCTGAATGCCTTGTGCCACCGAATTGACCTGAAAGGCTCCGCCGGACAGTTCGGCCATCTTCAGCGTCGGCACGCCGTCACCAGCGCCGGAACACACATCGCAGGCGGCAAGATAAAAGATACGGACTACCGCCGGGCGCAACTCCGCGGCAACGGTCGGGTCACATGCCTTGGTGCGCATGGTGAAGGCCGGGGCGCTGGCACCGAACACGAACGATGTGGCGTCGCTGGAACAGAACGATACCTGCATATAGGACTGCCCGGCGGCGGCGGCCGCCGCCGGCGTCGTCGACACGCGCCTTACCACAAGTATTTCCGATGCCGGCGCCAGGTTCGGCAAGCATGAGGCCACAGTGCCCGGTGCGTAGCCTTGGAGAGCGAGAGGCACTGTCGCGGGCGAGTTGACAAAACCCAAGGCATTCGGCGCTGCGGCGCACAGAGCGGGACTTGCTACGGTTGCGCCGTTCGCTACGCTGGCGGCACCAAAGAAGCCGGCAAGTTCAATCTCACGGCCTAGCGTGTCTAGCACGTAGCGCCCGTTTTCCACTTGGTCGGCGCCGTTGGAGAACTCCGAGCGTGACCGTGTGGTGGAGAAATACAGACTCCCCAGCGCCGTCAACAGCAGCAGCCCGAGCGTCATCCCGATCATCAACTCGACAAGGGAAATCCCACGCTGCCGGTGGAGTATTGCAATTCGCGGCCGATTCACGAGAGAACTCCAATGCGGACCTGAATGCTCACTGTGCGGCGATAGCTGTCATTGCCGAACTGTCCGTTGCCGCATGGCAGCGCCGGCGCGGTTGTCTTTGCAAGGCCCTGCCAGGCCACTGTGATGCGATAGATCTGGTTCGTGGCATCGAGCGCTTCGATACAGCCAAGCGCACCGATCATGCCCCCGACCGCCTTGCCGCCGTTGTTTTCCGCGCTACCCAGCAATTCCGTCCCCCAAGCTGCCAGGTCGGCGTTTGCGGTGGCTTGCTGGGCGGCGGAACCAACTGTGCAGGCTGGAGCCGGAACAGTGGCGGTTCCCGCTGTAGTCATGGTGGTCCCGCTGGCATAGCAGGCCACGGCCTGGCGGTTCGCATTGAGCCGAGCCGCCATGTCCTGAAGCAGGGTCAGCGCCTGCACGCGTTGATAGGATTCCATTTCCGACTGCCCGGAGCGGGCGATCAGGCCGGCGGTGCCAAGTAGTGCCACCAGCAGGATCACGATCGATACCAAGACCTCGATCAGCGTGGCGCCGCACTGCGCGGACTGGCATAGGCATTTGCACGTACGTGGTGCACGCGAGTTCATGTACATGTTCCCGATACCAGAGCGACGCGGCCAGTTCCGCTCACCTGTACGCAGATCGTCGAAGCCGCCTGGGGCGATACCGCTGGCGCTACCTGGAACGTCAGGCTGCCGGTAGCGGGCCTGCCGTCGTTGCCGACCGATAGGGAGTTGCCTGCGCTGGCGGTGATCGAAATGCCGTCATACGGACCGAAACTGCGCACCTTTTCGGTTCCCGCCGTTACGGCCCAGCCCCCGGCCCAAGTGCCGGAGGTGGCCATGGTGACGCTGCTGTTGCGCTTGACCGCCTCGCTGCGCGTCAATGTCAGCGCAGCGGAAAGATCCAGCGAGGCATTCCGTGCGCGTTGTGTCGCGATCAGGCTCGAGAACGACGGGGCTGCGGCAAACGCTACGATGGCAAACACCGTCAGTGTTACCAACAATTCTATTAGTGTGAATCCGCGATCTGCGAGCGCGCAGGCTATATTCGATGCACGAGTATTTCGCATAGGCTACTTCCAGCAGCTCGATCCCGTGCCGGAGACGCTCTTGTCCCCGGTACTCGACAGCGTCAGCGTTCCGCACGCGGTGTCGTTCGTGGCTTGCGTGCCCTGCGGCGCCGCCGTCAGGACATATCCAAGCGGCGGACCTGCGACCGCGGTGACAGTGATTTGATAGTTGGAGGAAATCGCCGCGGGAAGACTTGCATAGCCGAGTGCGGCCAGGCTTGTGGCATAGCTCCGGTTGTCCACCAGAAAGCGCTCCTGCATGCTGGCGACTTCCAGCAAGAACGACTCTGCCGCTGTGCGATTGGAGCGCACGACGTATTGGACATAGGAGGGATAAGCGGCAGCGGCAAGGATGCCGATGATTGCCACGGTGACCATCAACTCGATGAGCGTAAAGCCGCCCCCTAGCCGAGCGTGGCGACCCGAACCGCCGCACGCCGTGGCTACCCCAAACTCCCGAAATAGCCGATGCTCTCGGCTATATCGCACCGCCGGGCTTCTGTGGCCCATGCTCGCGCTCCTTTTTATTTTCCCCGGATGACCCAGTTCCGAAGTCTTACGCGGCGAGTGTAGTCGCGATTCAAGTCATGGTCAAAGGTGTCAATGAGCGTCCTTCGGGGAGCGTTGCATGGACCCCACTGCGATGCGCCGCGCGCCGCCAGTGGGTGGCCTAGAACGTGAGGTGAATGCCAAGCAGGTGGCGATGGCCAAGAGCCGTTATCGCAACATTGATCGCAATCACTTTTGATTTCTTCTGCAGCCCACTCGTTTCGCCAGTGCTTGCGAAGGTGCCACTCACGGAGAGAGGGCAGGTACGCCACGATCAGCGTCGCCGTCAGCGCCACCCACGGCGCCATCCTGGCTGCTTCATTTCGCCGGACATGACGCCTCCCCTCAAGACATCGCCGCACGGAGCCGCAGTGCTAGACCTCCTAGCACTGACCCTTGGCATCGTGGCGCTCGCGCTGATCATCCACAAGTGCGGCGATCTCGGCTGAACCGGTCCGCGCTGCCCGGTTCACCCTGGCTCGACCGGCGCCGTCAGCAAGCGATACGCCTGCTCCTGCGTAATATCCAGCCGGTAGTGCCGGGCCAGCATGCGCGCGAAGTGATGCGCGGCGCCCGGCTCGCAGTGCCTCAACTGCTCGCGGTAGGCCTCCAACTCGAAACGCAGCCGCCAGCGCGGGCTCGCTAGGTAGAGCACGCCCATCAGGCCGCACCAGCGCCAGAACTGGCGCACGTGCACCTTCTCATGCTCGATCAGCGCGTGGCTCACGCCGGGCCGCACCAGGATCAGCGGCCCCGGCGCGAAGCCATCGAACCCGCGCGGAATCAACCACCGGGACTTGGTCTCGATCAGCAGGCAGGGGGGCGATTTGCAGAAGCGGATCATGGCAGGTGACAGCGGTGCGATAGCGCAAGGCGCGCATGGGCGTGCATAGGCGTGTTAGCCCAAGCCTATCAGGTCGCGCAGGCCCGCGTCCAAACCTACCCGCCAAAATAAAAACGCCCCGCTTTTGGCGGGGCAAAGAGCAATGCCTGGATGGATCGCGTGTGCTTAGTCGATGCTGATCTTGCCGGCTTCGATCACGCCCTTCCAGCGCTGGAGTTCCTGCTTCTCGAACTGCTCGAATTGCTCCGGTGTATTGGCGACCACCTCGAAACCGTTCTCGGCCAGCTTCTGGCGCATCTGCGGCTCGTTGAGCGAGCCGACCAGCGCGGCATGCAGTCTCGTCTTGACGTCCTTCGGCAGCCCGCGCGGCGCGGCCACGGCTTGCCACGAATACACGTCCACGTCCTTCACCCCGCCCTCCGCCATGGTAGGCACATTCGGCAGCACCGCCGAGCGCTTGTCGCCGGTCACCGCCAGCGCCTTGAGCTTGCCGCTGCGGATATGCTGCAGCACCGCGTTGACGTTCTGGAACGAGACGTCCACCTGGCCGGCGAGCAGGTCGGAGATGGCCGGCGCCCCACCCTTATAAGGAACGTGGAGGCCGTCGGTGCCGGACTTTTGCCAGAACAGCGCGGCCGTCAAATGGTCCGACGAACCTGCCCCGGAGCTGGCGAACGCCACCTTGCCCGGATTCTTCTTCATGTACGCGACCAGCTCCTGCAAGTTCTTCGCAGGGAAGTCCGGCTTGGTGACCAGCACGTTGGGTGCGCGCACGGCCACCGTCAGCAGGTCGAAGTCCTTGGCCGGGTCATAGCCCAGGTTCTTTTGCAGGAACGGGTTCACGGCATAGACGCCGATCGATGCCACCAGCAAGGTGTAGCCATCGGCAGGCGCGCGCTTGACCATGGTCGCGCCGATGGCCCCGGTAGCGCCGGGGCGATTGTCGATCACGAACGGCTGGCCCAGCTTTTCATTGAGCGGCACCGCCAGCATGCGCGCGATGGTATCGGTGGAGCCGCCCGCAGGGAACGGCACCACCACGGATACGGCCTTCTGGGGCCATGCCGGCGAGGCGGCCGCGGCACTGGTCACGGCGCCTGCGGCGGCCAGTGCCGCCATGGCAGCGAGCGTGGCTGCGGCAAGCCGGCCGAACTTGCGCCGCGCGGGTGCGGCGAGCATGCCCGCGGCAGCCGGCCGGCCATCAAATTTGTTCATGGTTGTCTCCTTGTGCTTGGTGGTTTTCTTGTCTTGTATTCGTGCGGGGGCCGCAGATGCGGCTCACCGGACCATGCAGGGCGCCTTGTTGTTGAAGGTCCAGCCCGGGATCAGGAATTGCATGGCCACGGCGTCGTCGCGCGCACCCAGCCCCATGCTCTTGTAGCGCTCGTGCGCCAACGCGAGTTGCGCCATGTCGAGCTCCACGCCCAGGCCCGGCTCCGTCGGCACGGCCACCTTGCCGTTCTCGATCTTCAGTGGCGCCTTGGTCAGGCGCTCGCCGTCCTGCCAGATCCAGTGGGTGTCGATGGCGGTGACGCGGCCCGGCGCGGCGGCGGCCACGTGGGTAAACATCGCCAGCGAAATATCGAAGTGATTGTTCGAGTGCGAGCCCCAGATCAGGCCCCACTCGGCGCACATCTGCGCCACCCGCACCGAGCCCTGCATGGTCCAGAAATGCGGATCGGCCAGCGGGATGTCCACGGATTGCAGGCGCACCGCGTGGCCCATCTGGCGCCAGTCGGTCGCGACCATGTTGGTGGCGGTGGGCAGGCCGGTGGCGGTACGGAACTCGGCCATGACCTCGCGGCCCGAGTAGCCCTCCTCCGCGCCGCAAGGATCTTCGGCATAGGCCAGCACGCCATGCTTGTCGCGGCACAGGCGCACGGCTTCGGCCAGCGACCACGCGCCGTTGGGATCCAGCGTGATGCGCGCCTTGGGGAAGCGCTCGGCGAGCGCCAGGATGGCTTCCATCTCTTCGTCGCCGCGCAGCACGCCGCCCTTGAGCTTGAAATCGTTGAAGCCATAGCGCTCATAGGCAGCTTGCGCCAGGCGTACCACGCCCTCGGCATTCATCGCGGCTTCATTGCGCAGGCGGAACCAGTCGTTGTCCGCCTCGGGCTCGCTGCGATAGGCAAGCGTGGTGCGGTTACGGTCCCCGATATAGAACAGGTAGCCCAGCATCTCCACGGCGTCGCGCTGCTGGCCTTCGCCCAACAGCGCGGCCACCGGCACGCCCAGATGCTTGCCCAGCAGGTCGAGCAGCGCCGCCTCGAGCGCGGTGACCGCATGGATGGCGATGCGCAGGTCGAACGTCTGCAGGCCACGCCCGCCCGCGTCGCGGCTGGCAAAGGCGGTGCGCACGCGATTGAGCAGCGCCTGGTGGTTGCCGATCGACTGGCCGGCGAGGAGTTCGCGCGCATCCTCCAGCGTCTGGCGGATCGCTTCGCCGCCGGGCACCTCGCCGACGCCCATATTGCCCGCGCTGTCTTTCAGGATGACGATATTGCGGGTGAAGAACGGACCGTGCGCGCCGGACAGGTTCATCAGCATGCTGTCGTGGCCGGCCACCGGCACGACGGTCAGCTCGGTGATGACGGGCGTGTCTGCCATGGGCGCGGCGCAAAGGGATGATTGGGTCATGTTGAACTCCAGCAGGAAGAGCGGCTCGCCGCCTTGGCTGCCGGCCCTTGCGGGTTGTCTCGGGTTGGATACGCCGGCTGCTGCCGGATCCTTGTGTGCGGTGCTTGCCAGGTCCCAAAGCGGCTGCTACAGCCCATGCAACGGGAGACACCTGTTATCTGTCGTCATATAACTTATGACGCAGTATAATGAGGCCATTGCGATCCGGTCAAGTCCCAGCCCATCACCATGTCAAACCCGATGTTTGCCTCCACTCCCCCGCTGCGGCGCCGCGGCCGTACGCTTGCCGAAGAGGCGGTGAGCAACCTGAGCGAGCGCATCCAGCAAGGCCAGCTCAAGCCGGGCGACAAGTTGCCGACCGAGTCCGAGATCATGGCCGCGCTCGGCGTCAGCCGCACCGTGGTGCGCGAAGCGCTGTCGCGGCTACAGGCCAGCGGGCTGGTGGAAACCCGCCACGGCATCGGCACCTTTGTGCTGGCGCGCAGCGCCGAGAACGGCTCGCCCTTTCGCATCGATCCCGCCACCATGGGCACTGCCATGGACGTGCTGGCCATGCTGGAATTCCGCGTCAGCCTGGAAGCCGAGGCAGCCAGCCTGGCGGCATCGCGGCGCAGCGATGAGCAACTGACGGCGATGCGTGGCGCGCTCGATGAGCTCAAGCGCACGGCGGCGGGCGGCGAGGATTCTGTCGGTGCCGATTTCGAGTTCCACCTGCTGATTGCGCGCGCCACCGGCAACCGCTACTTCACGGACATCATGGGCCACCTCGGCACCATGGTGATCCCGCGCAGCCGGCTGCATGTCAGCGCGCAGGAGCGGGAGCAGTACCTTGAGCGCGTCAATATCGAGCACGAGAACATCTTTGACGCCATCGAGCGGCGCGACCCCGAAGGCGCCAAGGCCGCCATGCGCATGCACCTGACCAACAGCCGCGAACGCCTGCGCAAGGCGTCGGCGGCGGTGGAAGCCGGCTAGGGGCGGGCTGCCGGCGCATCCCGGCGGGATCCGGGATTTCCTGCTTGCCCAACGAGCGCCTCATGTTATAGGATGTCTTACAATAAAGCGCGGCAAGGCTATGTCCCCATTTATGCGTCCCGCGTGTCAGCCCGGGACCACATACACGCCGCCTCTAGCGCAAGCTATGGCGCACTCCCCACTTGATTGCAGTTGAAAAGCAGGAAACGCTAATGACCATTACCGGCGAAATGCTGATCGGCGCCCGCGCAGTGCGCGGCACCACCAAGATCCTCCATGCCACCAACCCGGCCACGGGTGAAGTCCTGGCACCGGAATTCCATGGCGGCGGCGCCGCCGAGGCCGAGCGTGCCTGCGCGCTGGCCGAAGCCGCGTTCGACACCTACCGCAACACCTCGCCGGAGATCCGCGCCAGGTTCCTGGAATCGATCGCCAGCGGCCTGGAAGCCCTGGGCGACAAGCTGATCGAGCGCGCCCACGCCGAGAGCGCATTGCCTGTTGCGCGTCTGCAGGGCGAGCGCGCCCGAACCGCCGGCCAGCTGCGCCTGTTCGCCAGCGTGCTGCGCGATGGCCGCTGGCAAGCCGCCACACTCGACTCCGCCCTGCCGGAGCGCACGCCGCCACGCCCCGACCTGCGCCTGCAGAAGATCGCGGTCGGCCCGGTGGCGGTGTTCGGCGCCAGCAATTTCCCGCTCGCGTTTTCGGTGGCGGGCGGCGATACCGCATCCGCGCTGGCGGCCGGCTGCCCGGTCGTCGTCAAGGCGCACTCGGCCCACCTCGGCACCTCCGAGCTGGTCGGGCGCGTGATCCAGAAGGCCGTGGCCGATGCTGGCCTGCCCGAAGGCGTGTTCTCGCTGCTGGTGGGCGCGGGCGTTGCCGTGGGCACGGCCCTGGTCGCGCATCCGTCGATCCAGGCAGTGGGCTTCACCGGCTCGCGCAGCGGCGGCCTGGCGCTGGTGCAGACGGCCAACAGCCGTCCCCAGCCGATCCCCGTCTACGCGGAAATGAGCAGCATCAACCCCGTGTTCCTGCTGCCGGCGGCCCTGGCCGCGCGCGGCGCGGAGATCGCGCGCAATCTGGTGGATTCGCTGGTGATGGGCGTAGGCCAGTTCTGCACCAACCCGGGCCTGCTGCTGGCGGTGGAAAGCCCGGCGCTGGACGTGTTCCGCCAGGGCGCGGTTGCGGCGCTGGCGGAAAAGGCGGCGGCGACCATGCTGACGCCCGGAATCAGCCAGGCTTACGACAACGGCGTGGCCCAGCTCAGCGATATCGAAGGGCTGCGCCGCATCGGCAGTGGCCAGGCCGCCAGCGGCCCCAACCAGGCCCGCCCCGCGCTGTTCGAAACCACCGCGGAGCGTTTTCTTGCGGACCACCGCATGGAAGCCGAAGTGTTTGGCCCATCCTCGGTGCTGGTCGTATGCCGCGACCACGAGGAGATGCTGGCGGTGGCGCGCCGCCTGGAGGGCCAGCTGACCGCCACCGTGCAAGCGGATGCGGGGGATCGTGCCGAGGCCGCCATCCTGCTGACCGTGCTCGAGCGCAAGGCCGGTCGCGTGCTGTTCAACGGCTATCCGACGGGCGTGGAAGTGTCGTACGCCATGGTGCACGGCGGCCCGTTCCCGGCTACGTCCGACACGCGCGCCACCTCGGTCGGCGCATCGGCCATCGAGCGCTTCCTGCGCCCGGTGTGCTACCAGAATGTGCCGGCGGAACTGCTGCCGCCCGCGCTGCAGGATGGCAACCCGCTGAACGTGTGGCGCCTCACCGACGGGCAACTGGCCCGCGACTAATCTCGCGCACCCATGGAAAAAGGGCCGGAAATCCGGCCCTTTTTCTATCTCCCTAGCTGAGCATTACGCAGCAATGCGCTCGATGGCAGCCGGTGCCTGCGGCGGCTGGATCACCGGCGCATTCCCGCGCGAGCGGCCCGAGCTGAGATAGTCGGCGATCGACTCCTGCGTGACTTCGCCCAGGTAGACGCCATCGGCATCGACCACCGGCAGCCAGCTGGTGTTGTGCTGGTACATGCGCGAGAGCACGATGCGCAGATGCTCGTCGAACGCGGCGGTCGCCATGAATGGCCGCGTCGCATCCGCGCATATGCCCTGCCCCGCGCGCGCATCGCGCCGCGTGACGTAGCCCAGCGCGTGCTGCGCATCATCCACCACCGGCAGGTGCCGCACGTCGGCCTCGTCCATGATGGCAAACGCCTGCGCCAGCGGCATGCCGGGACTGCAGGTCTGCGCCATGGTGGCGGCATCGCCGGCGCGCACCAGCAGCAGGCGCTTGAGCGTGTTGTCGTGACCGATGAAGGCCTGCACGAAATCGTCGGCCGGACGCGCCAGCAGTGCGTCGGGATGGTCGAACTGCACCAGCCTGCCGCCGCGGAACACGGCCACGCGGTCGCCCAGCTTGATGGCCTCGTCGATATCGTGCGAGACCATGATCACGGTCTTGCCGAGCTGGCGCTGCATCTGGAAGAACTCGTTCTGGATGCTCTCGCGGTTGATCGGGTCCACCGCGCCGAACGGCTCGTCCATCAGCAGCACGGGCGCATCCGCCGCCAGCGCGCGGATCACGCCGATGCGCTGCTGCTGCCCGCCCGAGAGTTCGCGCGGATATCGTGTGAGCATCTTGCCGGGGTCGAGCTGCACCATCGACATCAGCTCGCGTGCGCGCTCGCGGCTGCGCTTCTTGTCCCAGCCCAGCAGCCGCGGCACCACCATGATGTTCTCCTCGATGGTCATGTTGGGGAACAGGCCGATCTGCTGGATCACGTAGCCGATCTTGCGGCGCAGCGTGACTTCGTCCACGCGGGTGGTGTCCTCGCCGTCGATCAGGACCCGGCCGGAGCTGGGCTGGATCAGGCGGTTGATCATCTTGAGCGTGGTGGTCTTGCCGCAGCCCGAGGGGCCTAGGAAGACGCAGATCTCGCCCTTGGGCACAGTGAGCGAAACGGCATCGACGGCGCGCACTTCGGCGCCGTCTTTTTGCCTGAAGGTCTTGGTGAGTTGGTCGAGTTCAATCATGTTCAGCGAATTCCTTTCGGTGTCAGCGCCCGCTGCAACCACTGCAGGCAGGCATCGGCCACGATGGCGAGCACGCTGACCAGCACCGCGCCGATCGCCAGCTTGCTCATGTTGCTCTGGCTGATCGCTTGCAGGATCAGCACCCCGAGGCCACCCGCGCCGATGATGGCGGCAATGGTGGCCACGCCGATATTCATCACCACGGCGGTGCGCACGCCGCCGAGGATGACGGGCACGGCCAGCGGCAGGTCCACCAGCCGCATGCGCTGCCAGGTGGTCATGCCGATGCCGCGTCCGGCTTCCTGGATGCCGTCGTCGACATTGGCGAGCGCCACGCAGGTATTGCGCATGATCGGCAGCAGCGAATACAGGAACACCGCGGTCACCGCCGGCACGTAGCCCAGCGCGTGGCCAAAGCGCGCGAAGATCGGGATCATCAGCCCGAACAGCGCGATCGACGGCAAGGTCAGCACGATGGTGGCCAGCGTCAGCAGCGGCGTGGCGAGAAAGCGAAAGCGCGCGCACAGGATGCCCAGCGGCACGCCGACGACGATCGCCAGGCCCACCGCGGACCCCACCAGCGCCAGGTGCTGGCCGGTGAGCTTGAGCAGCGTCGGCCAGCTGTGTTGGAGGTAAGTCAGCAAGTCCATGCGGCCCTCTTCAGATCAGGCCGTGGCCACGCAGGAATTCCTGCGCCACCTTGTCGACCGGCTGCTGGTCGATATCGACCTTGTAGTTCATCTCGGTCATGGCCGCGTTGTCGAGCCGGGCCGCCAGCGCGTTGAGCAGGCCCGCGAGCTCGGGATGCGCATCCAGCGTTGCCTTGCGCACCACGGGCACCGCGTTATAGGCGGGGAAGAAGTGCTGGTCGTCTTCCAGCAGCACCAGGTCGAAGCCCTTGACGCGGCCGTCGGTGGTGTAGACGAGACCCAGCTCGACCTGGTCGTTCTTCAGCGCGGTGTAGACCAGCCCGGGATCGAGTTGGATCACGTCGCGGCGCGAGAACGGCAGCTTGTAGAGCCCCTTGAGCGGCTCCAGCCCGTCGGGACGCGCGGCGAACTCCATATCGACCGCGAACGGATGGGCGGTGCCCTCGCCGGCGGCGCGCATCGTCTCGGCGAAGGCCGACAACGTGGTCACGCCAGCGGCCTCGGCGCGCTTTCTCGGCATCGCCAGCGCATAGGTGTTGTTGATGCCGGAAGCATCGAGCCATATCAGGCCGCGCGCGGCGTCGAGCGTCTTGACGCGCTCGTAGCTCTCGGCGGCGCCGAGCTTTTCCTCGACCTTGTTGAACACGATCAGCGCCGTGCCGGTGTAGTCCCACACCACGTCGAGCTGGCCGCTTTCCATGGCCTGGCGCATCAGCGTGCTGCCCAGGCCGGCGGTGAGCTCAGTGGTGAGGCCTTTGGCCTGCAGGTACTGCGTGGTCATCGACGACAGGATCAACTGCTCGGTGAAGTTCTTGCCGCCTACGCGAACGGTGTCGGCGTGCGCCGGCAGCGCCATGGCTGCCACTGCGGCAAGCACGGCGACACTCGCCAGCATGCGTGCCTGGCCACGGGCCGCGCGGCCCGCGCGGGCCAGCGCGCTTGTGATGAAATGCATCGGTTTCTCCTTCATGTTCGGTGCGCCCTTGCGCGCCTTAGCGCGCCAGCCCGCGGCGGCGCAGGTAGCAATAGCCGGCGGCGGCAAACAGGCCATCGAGAGCGAGTGCCAGCAGCGCGGTGGCCGCGGCGCCCAGCAACAGCAGGGGCTGGTTGTTCAGGTAGATGCCGGGGAAAATCAATTCGCCCAGGCTGTTGGCGCCGATCAGGAAGGACAGCGGCACCGTGCCGACATTGATCACCAGGCTGATGCGCACGCCCGCCAGGATCACCGGCAGCGCGTTGGGCAGCTCGACCCGGAACAGGCGCTGCATGGCGGTCATGCCAAGGCCGCGCGCGGCCTCGGTCAGTGCCGGGGAAACGCCGAGCAAGCCCTCGCAGGTATTGCGCACGATCGGCAGCAGCGAAGCCAGCCACAGCGCCAGGATGGCGGGCCGCTCGCCAATGCCGAGCACGGCCAGGGCCAGCGCCAGCACCGCCAGCGACGGCACGGTGTTGCCGATATTGAAGACCTGCATCAGGCGGTCGGCCCAGCGGCGCATGCACGGACGGCTCAGGCCGATGCCAGCCGGGATGCCGGTGACCAGCGCCAGCGCCATCGACCACGCCACCAGGCGCAGGTGGTCGGCAACGTCGTACCACAGGCGGTCCTGATATTGCAGGATGACATCCACGCCGATCCAGGTGACCAGAGCGGCCAGCGCAGCGAGCGTGAGACATCCCCAGGCCAGCGCCTGTACGGATTGCTTGGACATATTCCCCTCTGTCCGCATGCCAGATGTGGGCACGAGAAACCACATCCGGATTGACGGACGAACAAAGTGGGCTCAGGCGGGTGCAATTGGGGGCCCGCCGGCCCTGACTAGATTGCCTTGCCCGCCATGACCAGCAGATGAGCCGGTGGACGGGCGCCGGGTTTCACGCTGGAGAGCGGGAAACCCAATTGAAAGGACACCGTGCCGGTAAGGGCGGGAGTCCCGGGAGCGGCGCAACCCGCTGCGAGATGCAGGAACGGGAGGCCAGTGGCAGCGCAAATTTGGTGGTTCCGACGCGCCGCCGGATCAATCGGCCGGTGCCACGCTTGGGCAAGCAAGGAGTTGGGGCGGCACTCAAAAACGCCTGCCCGGACCCTGCCAACCCGACTTGATTACGCAGCATCGGATGACAACGAGAGCGCTATTATACCCAACTACAGCGATCTTGTCATCTTTACGCCTTCTCCGCGCTTTCGCGCCACTTTCTGGCCGTATTTATCAGGCTTCGCCCGGCATCCCGGCGTCACTCGCGTTGTTCCAGAATTGAAGCATCACAAGGGATCAGCCGTACCATGGGCAGAACAATCTTTTGCCCGGATGGCCTCTACCGGTTCTGGCCCAAACCCTTAAATTACGAGGGTAGCCTTTGGGGCCGCGCGCCATTGCCGCCATCCCCAGCCAACAGGAGATCGATCATGGAACAACGCACTGCCATCCCTACCGCCCCCACCGTCCCGGCCACCGCCACGGAAACCGTGCAGCGCTCGCGCGCGGTCGACCGCGTGGTGCGCGGCATCGCCACCTCGGACGGCGCCGGCGTCAAGCTCACCCGCGTGCTCACGCAGAACCTGCAGCGCCGCCTGGACCCGTTCCTGATGCTGGACGCGTTTGGCACCGATAGCCGCGACGACTATATCGGCGGTTTCCCCGACCACCCGCACCGCGGCTTCGAGACCATCACCTATATGCTGGCCGGCCGTATGCGCCATCGCGACAGCGCCGGCAACGAGGGCCTGCTGGAAAACGGTGGCGCCCAGTGGATGGTGGCCGGCGCCGGCGTGGTGCACTCGGAGATGCCCGAGCAGGAAGACGGCCGCATGGAAGGATTCCAGCTGTGGCTGAACCTGCCCGCCGCGGACAAGATGACGGCGCCCTGGTACCGCGACCTGCCGGCCGCCGCCGTGCCCACGGTAGCGCTGCCGGGCGGCGCCACGGTGCGCGTGCTGGCGGGCGCCTCGCACGGGGTGGCTGGCGCGGTCACGCGCCCGGTCACGGAGCCGCTCTACCTGGACGTCTCGCTGCCGGCGGGGCAGACCTTCTCGCAAGCGCTGCCGCAAGGGCATAACGCCTTCCTGTACACCTATCGCGGCGAGATCGCGGTCGGCGCGGGCAGCAACGCCGCGGTGCTGGAAGCGCAGCGCATGGGCGTGCTGGACAACGCCGCCGGCGCTGACGGGGTCAATGTCACGGCCACGGCCGATGCGCGCTTCCTGCTGATCGCGGGCAAGCCGCTAGGCGAGCCGATCGCGCAATATGGGCCGTTCGTGATGAACACCCAGGAGGAGATCTACCAGACCCTGGCCGATTTCCGAGAAGGCCGCTTCAACCAGATCGCGGTCAGCCACGGCGCCTGACATGCTGTGAAGCACCCGGGGGCGGCATCGCGCCGCCGCCGTTCCGGTGTAGGCCGAGGCGCTCTGCTCTGGCCGCCAATCCGCCCCTTTTTTCCGTTCCGCCCCCTCCCCCTTCCCGCCAATCGGCCGTGCAGGCCGCCGTCGGCCGCCCGGCCGTCCGCGCCCCCGCCCAAATCGCCCGGCATGCGACTTGCAATCTGCCTGTATCCGTTGTGGGGCCGAGAATACTGGCCTGACCAGGTCGTCCGAACCCCACACACTTATATAATCCACGGTTAATAAACGGCATCACCGCCCAGTGATGGTTGCTGCAATGCGTAACGGCGATCCTGCCCCACGCACTGCAGCAGGTGCTGCCCGATACATAACGAACATTGATCCACGTTGCTGCCATAACAACTCGAGCCGCCTCAGTGACCTTAAGCACAACCCCAAGGCTGGCGCTTGCCCATATCAGCAAGCGCTACCCCGGCGTGACCGCCAACGACGACGTGTCCCTCGTCGTCGCCCCCGGCGAAATCCACGCCGTGCTCGGCGAGAACGGCGCCGGCAAGTCCACCCTGATGAAAATCATCTTCGGCGCGGTCAAGCCGGACGCCGGCGACATGCACTTCAACGGTGCGCGCGCCGCGATCCACAATCCGCACGACGCACGAAACCTGGGCATCGCGATGGTGTTCCAGCACTTTTCGCTGTTCGATACGCTGACAGTGACCGAGAACATCGCCCTTGGCCTGCCCCGGAGCAGCAAGACGGCCGCCGGCAGCCCGCATGCGGGCACCAATATGAAGCAGCTGGCCGACCAGATCCGCGAGACCGCCCAGCGCTATGGCCTGCCGCTGGAGCCGAACCGCCATGTGCACACCTTGTCGGTCGGCGAGCGCCAGCGCGTGGAAATCGTGCGGGCGCTGCTGGCCAAGCCGCAACTGCTGATCCTGGACGAGCCAACTTCCGTGCTGACGCCGCAAGCGGTGCAGACCCTCTTCATCACGCTGCGCCAGCTCGCGGCGGAAGGTACCAGCATCCTCTACATCAGCCACAAGCTCGACGAGATCCGCGAGCTTTGCCATAGCGCCACGGTGATGCGCATGGGTCGTGTCACCGGTGTGTGCGATCCGCGCCAGGAAAGCGCGGCCTCGCTGTCGCGCCTGATGATCGGCGGCGAGCCGCCGCGCGAGGCGCGCGTGCAGACCGAGCCCGGCGCCTGCCGGCTGGCGGTGCGCGGACTCTCGCTGCCGCGCTCGCATGCGTTCGCGACGGAACTTGCCGGCATCTCGCTGGACCTGCGCGCCGGCGAGATCGTTGGCATCGCCGGCGTGTCCGGCAACGGCCAGCAGGAATTGCTGGCGGCGCTGTCGGGAGAGGATGTGCGCGCCGCGCGCGATGCCATCACGCTGGACAACAAACCGGTGGGCAAGCTGGACGCGCGCCAGCGGCGCCGTGCCGGGCTAGCCTTCGTGCCCGAGGAACGCCTCGGCCGTGGCGCCGTGCCGGGCATGAGCCTGGCCGCGAATATCCTGCTTTCGCACCAGTCCGCACCCTATGTGCGGCGCGGCATGATTTCGCCCAAAGCCGCCGCCGGCCTGGCGCAGGCCGTGATCGGGCGCTTCCGCGTGAAGGCCAGCGGGCCGCACGCGCTGGCCAAGAGCCTGTCGGGCGGCAACCTGCAGAAATTCATTGTCGGCCGCGAGATCGAAAGCGGCCCGAAGGTACTGATTGTGGCCCAGCCGACCTGGGGCGTGGATGTGGGCGCCGCGGCGCAGATCCACAACGAGCTGCTGGCGCTCAAGGCCACCGGCTGCGCCTTGCTGGTGGTGTCGGAAGAACTGGACGAACTGTTCGCCATCTGCGATCGCCTGCACGTGATCGCCAAGGGCCGGTTGTCGCCGTCGATTCCAACCCAGGACGCCACGCGAGAGCAGGTGGGCCTGTGGATGAGCGGTCTTTGGGAAGGTGGGCCAGGCGGCCGGCGCGAACAAGAGGAGGCCGTGCACCATGGCTGATTTCCTCCTTCGCTCACCGCTGTCGCTGGCACCGCGCGGGCTGCCCTCGCGCCGCATGGCCTATGCCTCGCCCTTCATCGCGCTGGCCTTGACGCTGGCCTTCGGCGCGCTGCTGTTCCTGCTGCTCGGCAAGGATCCGGTAGCCGCGCTCAAGGTGTTCCTGGTCGACCCGCTCAAGGACCGCCGCGCCATCGGCGAGGTGCTGCTCAAGACCGTGCCGCTGGTACTGTGCGCGCTTGGGCTTTCAGTGTGCTATCGCGCCAATATCTGGAACATCGGCGCGGATGGCCAGCTCATCGTCGGCGGCATCTTCGCCGGCGCCACCGTGTTGCACTTCGATGTGCCGGGCAATGGCGTGAACGGCACCGTGGTGCTGGTGCTGGCCTCGCTGGCCGGCGTGGTCGGCGGCATGTTCTGGGCGTCGCTCACCGCCGCGCTCAAGGACAAGTTCAACGCCAACGAGATCCTGGTGTCGCTGATGCTGACCTATATCGCGCAGCAGTTGATGCTGTACGTGGTCAACGGGCCGCTGAAGGATCCCAACGGCATGAACTTCCCGCAGTCCAAGGTGTTCTCCTCCGAGTTCCTGCTGCCTAACCTGATGTCGGGCTCGCGCCTGCACGCGGGCTTTGTGGTGATGCTGGTGCTGGTGGTGCTGATGACCGTCTTCATCTTCCGCAGCTTCGCGGGCTACCGCCTGCAGGTGGGCGGCACCGCCCCGGCGGCGGCGCGCTATGCCGGCTTCTCGGCGCGCCGTTCGCTGTGGAGCGCGCTGATGATCTCCGGCGGCACCGCCGGCCTGGCGGGCGCGTTCGAAGTCACGGGCCCGATCGGCCAGTTGCTGCCCTCGATCTCACCCGGCTACGGCTTCACCGCGATCATCGTGGCCTTCGTGGGCCGCCTGCATCCGGTGGGCACCGTGTTCGGCGGCATCGTCATGTCGCTGTTCTATATCGGCGGCGAAATGGCTCAGTCGCGCCTGGGCCTGCCTTCGGCGCTGGGCTCGGTGTTCCAGGGCATGCTGCTGTTCTTCCTGCTGGCCAGCGATACGCTGATCGACAACCGCCTGCGCTGGCGCGCCAAGGCCGCCTGAGCGGAACCCCCAAGACATGGAACAACTCGCCCCTCTTATCGCCACCGCGATCAACGCCGGCACGCCGTTGCTGCTGGCGGCGCTTGGCTTGCTCATCAACGAACGCGCTGGCGTGCTCAACCTGGGCGCCGAAGGCATGATGCTGGTCGCCGCCGCGTTCGGCTTCATGGTCGGCTACCAGACCCAGTCGCCGCTGATCGGCTTTGCCGCCGGCGCGCTGGCTGGCATGCTGATGGCCACGCTTTTCTCGTGGCTGGCGCTGGTGCTGGCCACCAACCAGGTCGCCACCGGCCTCGCGCTGTCGATCTTCGGCACCGGGCTGTCGGCATTCATGGGTCAGCGCTTCGTCGGCTTCGCCATGCCGTCGCAGGCCAAGTCGATTCCCTTCCTGGCCGATATTCCCTTCTTCGGGCCGGCCTTCTTCCAGCAGCACTGGATGGTGTATTTCAGCCTGTTCCTGTGCTGCGCCATCATGTGGTTCCTGTTTCGCACGCGCGCAGGGCTGACGCTGCGCGCGATCGGCGAATCGCCGGAATCCGCGCATGCGCTGGGCTATCCGGTGCGCCTGATCCGCTTTGGCGCGCTGCTGTTCGGCGGCGCCTGCTGCGGGCTGGCCGGTGCCTACCTGTCGTTGGTGTACACGCCGATGTGGGTGGAAAACCTGGTGGCCGGCCGTGGCTGGATCGCGCTGGCGCTGACCACCTTCGCCACCTGGCGCCCGGGCCGCGTCTGGGCCGGAGCCTGGCTGTTTGGCGGCGTCACCATCCTGCAGTTCTACCTGCAGGGCATTGGCGTATCGGTGCCGTCGCAGATCCTGTCGATGCTGCCCTATGCCGCGACCATCGTCGTGCTGGCGCTGATCTCGCGCAACCCGGCGTGGATCCGCCTGAACATGCCGGCCTCGCTGGGCAAGCCGTTCCGCCCGGGTGCCGCCTGACCGATCCCGCCGCCGCGCCTCTCCCGGCGCTGCGCCGTGTTTTCCGTTTTTGTTTCGCTTTTATAAAGTCCGTCAGAGACTTCAGGCTTCAATCCCTCGTTGTTCAGAGCCACAGTTGCAACCTTAATCAAAACATCGGTACTCAGTACCACGGTCATTACAAGGAGAAATCATGATCGTCACGCGCAGGAAAACCCTTGCCGCACTGGCTGCCACCGCCGTGCTGGCTCTCGCGGGCTGCGGCAAGAAAGAAGCCGAAAAGCCGGCGGAAAGCGCGGCTCCGGCCTCCGCTCCCGCTGCCGAGCAAAAGGCCGAGCCGCTCAAGGTCGCCTTCGTCTACATCGGCCCGGTCGGCGATGCCGGCTGGACCTACGCCCATGACGCCGGGCGCAAGGCCGTGGAAGAAAAATACGGCGACAAGGTGAAGACGTCCTTCGTCGAGAACGTGCCCGAATCCGCCGCCGATGCAGAACGCGTGTTCCGCGATCTCGCCGCGCAAGGCAACAAGGTCATCTTCGGCACCAGCTTCGGTTACATGGAATCGATGCTCAAGGTCGCCAAGGAATTCCCGGACGTGAAGTTCGAGCACGCCACCGGTTTCAAGACCGCCGACAACCTGGCCCAGTACGACGTGCGCACCTATGAAGGCGCTTACCTGGCTGGTGTGGTCGCCGGCAAGATGAGCAAGACCGGCAAGATGGGCGTGGTGGCATCGGTGCCCATCCCCGAGGTGATCCGCAACATCGACTCGTTCACCATCGGCGCACGCAGCGTCAACCCCAAGGCCACCGTCAAGGTGGTGTGGGTGAACAAGTGGTTCGATCCGGGCAAGGAGCGCGAAGCCGCGACCACGCTGATCGGCCAGGGCGTGGACATGCTGATGCAGAACACCGACTCCGCCGCCGTGGTGCAGACCGCGCAGGAAAAGGGCGTGTACGCATTCGGCTGGGACAGCGACATGAGCAAGTTCGGCGAGAAGGCCCACCTGGCCGCCTCGGTGATCTCGTGGGGCGTGTACTACAACAAGGTGGTCGGCGACGTGCTGGCTAACCAGTGGAAGAACGGCACCACGTGGTGGGGCGTCAAGGAAGGCATGATCGACCTGAAGGGCTTCAACGCCGTGGTGCCGGATGACGTCAAGGCACTGGTGGAAGAGCGCAAGAAGGGCATCGCCGACGGCTCGGCTCCGATCTGGAAGGGTCCGCTCAAGGACAACACCGGCAAGGAACAACTGGCCAAGGACCAGGCAGCCGACGACGGCTTCCTGCACGGCATCAAGTTCTACGTCGAAGGCGTGGAAGGCAAGATCCCGGGCTGATCGCCAGCGCCGGTTTAGCGGTTGCCGGCAGCCTGCGCTCGCAGCGCTGCCGGCACGGTGGCGTGGCGCTTCCCGCGCCCCGCCACCTGCCCTGCACGTCCTTCACTGGATGTCCGTCACTGGATGTCCTTCGGCTCACCCCCTCCCCCACCTGAACGCCCCGCGGAACTTGAAGCGCCGAAGATTGGCCCAAGCTATCTGCGAGTGGCGCAATCGGCCACGCCGCTTGGCGTTTGTGAAAAGTGAAGGAGGCCTCTCATGTGGAAACGATTTTCGGCACTGTGGACCCTGGTGCGGCGCGACGGCCGCCTGCTGTGGTACGCGCTGCGCCATCCCGACGCCCCGCGCTGGTTGAAGCCGGCCGCGTTAGGCCTGGTGCTGTACGCCATTTCGCCCATTGACCTGATTCCCGACTTCATCCCCGGCCTGGGCCTGATGGACGACGTGGTGCTGATCCCGCTGGCGGTGCACTTCATCCTCAGGCGCCTGCCCGCGCACGTGCTGCGGCAGGCCGAGGCGCGCGCCGGCGCCCAGACAGTGCGAGCCCGCTAGCAGGCCAGGCGGCTCGCACCAGGCTTGCGCTTCAGGGCAGCAGGACGGTCGTGCCAGTGGTCTTGCGGCCTTCCAGATCGCGATGCGCCTGCGCCACATCCGCCAGCGCGTAGCGTTGGCGGACTTCAATCTTCACACGGCCGCTGGTCACCATCTCGAATAGCTCGGCCGCCATCGGCTCCAGCAATTCGCGATGGACCACATAGGTCATCAGCGTTGGCCGCGTGATGCGCAGCGAGCCCTTGTTGCCCAGCACGGACAGATCGAACGGCGGCACCGGGCCGGATGCATTGCCGAACACCACCATGGTGCCGCGCGGTTTCAGGCAATCCAGCGAGCCGTTGAAAGTGTCCTTGCCGACCGAGTCGTAGACCGCGGCGACGCCCTTGCCGCCGGTGATTTCCTTGACCTTGTCGACGAAGGATTCACGCGTGTAGACGATGGTGTGATCGCACCCATGCGCGCGCGCCAGCGCGGCTTTTTCATCGCTGCCGGCGGTGCCGATCACGGTGGCGCCCAGCGCCTTGAGCCACTGGCTGGCAATCAGGCCAACACCACCCGCGGCGGCGTGCAGCAGCACGGTATCTCCTGCCTGCACGCGGTAGCTGTCGCGCAGCAGGTACTGCGTGGTCAGGCCCTGCAGCATCATCGCCGCGCCCTGCTCGAACGAGATGGCGTCCGGCAGGCGCACCACGATATCGGCCGGCATGACCCGCACCTGCGCATAGGCGCCCGTGGGACGGCCGGCATAAGCAACACGGTCGCCCACGTTCAGGTGCCCCACGCCGGCGCCAACCGCCTCCACCACGCCGGCGCCTTCCATGCCGAGGCCACCCGGCAGCGGCTGCTTGTACAGCCCGGTGCGGAAATACACGTCGATGTAGTTGAGGCCGACCGCCTCGTGCCGCACGCGCACCTCGCCGGGGCCGGGATCCCCCACCTCGACGTCAACCCACTGCATCACCTCCGGGCCGCCGGTCTCGAAAATGCGGATGGCTTTGCTCATGTCTCTCTCCTTGTCCTGTTGATGCGTGTTGGTACGGTGGGTATGTGTGGGGGCGGCAATGCCTCGGGCCGAAGCCGCTTACTCCGGATACAGGCGCCGCAGCTCCGCGATCAGCAGATCCGCGGTGGCCACATTGGTGGCACAGGGCACGTTGTGCACGTCGCAGGCGCGCACCAGGGCATTGATATCGGGCTCGTGCGGCTGCGGCGTCATGGGGTCGCGCAGGAAAATCACCACGCCCACGCGGCCTTCGGCCAGTTGCGCGCCAATCTGCAGGTCGCCGCCCCAGGGGCCGGAGAGCATGCGCGTCACCGTCAGCCCGATTTCGTCGCTCAGGCGGCCACCCGTGGTACCGGTGGCGAGCAGTTCGCAACGTGACAGGAAATCGCGATGGCGGCCAGCAAAAGCCACGATGTCATCTTTCTTGTGGTCGTGCGCAATCAGCGCAATACGAGGGGGAGTCATCGGCATCATCCTGGCCAATCAGGGAAAAACCGGGCCGGCATGGCCCGGCCGGAAAACGCCCGCGGCGCCGGCACGGCCGCCAGGCCGCGCGCGCGTCGCGGGTTGGGTGCGGCAGCGGCTTAGAACGTGCCGGGGTAAGCGCCGCCGTCGAGGAGCACGTTCTGCCCGGTCATGTAAGCGGCGTGGCGGCTGCACAGGAAGGCGCAGGTGGCGCCGAACTCGGCCGGCTCGCCAAAGCGGCGGCTCGGGTTCTGCGCGGCGCGGCGCTTCGAGACTTCCTCGATCGACAGGCCAGCCTGCCTGGCGCCGCCTTCCATGGTCTTGTAGAGGCGATCCGTATTGAACGGGCCGGGCAGCAGGTTGTTCACCGTCACGCCGTGCTGCGCCACTTCGCGCGCCAGGCCGGCGACAAAGCCGGTCAGGCCCGAGCGCGCGCCGTTGGACAGGCCGAGCACATCGATCGGCGCCTTCACGGCGCCGCTGGTGATGTTGACGATGCGGCCCCATTTGCGCGCGATCATGCCGTCCACCGTGGCCTTGATCAGCTCGATCGGGGTCAGCATGTTGGCGTCGATCGCTGCCAGCCAGGCATCGCGGTCCCAGTCGCGGAAATTGCCCGGAGGCGGGCCGCCGGCATTGTTGACCAGGATGTCCAGGTCGCCCAGCTTGGCGACGGCTTCCAGCGCCAGCTTTCGCCCCGCCGGGGTCGTGATGTCGGTGGCGACCGCCATCACGCGCCGGCCGTGGCGCGCGCGCAGGTCCGCCGCGGCTTTTTCCAGCGCCTCGGCGCCGCGCGCCACGATCACCACATCCACGCCTTCGGCAGCCAGCGCGTCGGCGCAGGCAAAACCGAGGCCCTTGCTGGCGCCACACACCAGCGCATGCTTGCCGCGCAATCCTAGATCCATCTCATCGACTCCTTGTGTCATCGAGGCGGCCACCCGCCTGCTTGTTATCCAGCGTATCCATCGCCTTGCCGCCGCGACGAGCAGCCTGGGCCTTGCCCGCGGCCCCGCTCTTGACCACCTTGCGCGCCGACAGCAAATATATCCCGCCCATCACCAGCGCGCTGCCGGCGAGCTGCACGCCGGTGATCGGCTCGCCCAGCAGCCAGAAGCCCAGGAACAGGGTGGATACCGGTCCGAGCATACCCGCCTGCGAAGCCATCGGCGCGCCGATGCGCGCCACCGCCACCATCGTCAGCGACACCGGCAGCACCGTGCAAAACACAGAATTGACTAGCGAAAGCCACATCACGGGGGCTGGCTGCAGCAGCTCCGACAGCGGGCGGCGCAGCACCAGATATTGCACCACGCAGCACGCGGTGGAAACGCACATCGCATAGGCCACCAGCCGCAACGAACCGATGCGCTGCACCAATTCGCCTGACGCGATCAGGTAGATGCCGTAGGTCAGTGCGCTGCCGAGCACCAGCGCGGCACCGAGCCACACCTGGCCGCCGCTCACGTCGAGATCATGCGCGAAAACCAGCACGATGCCTATATAGGCCAGCGCCAGGGACAGCCACTGCCGCAAGCTGATGCGCCGCTTGAACAGCACGGCGCTGGCCAGCAGCACGAAGGACGGCGTGAGGAACAGGATCAGCCGCTCGAGCCCGGCCGTGATGTATTGCAGGCCGAGAAAGTCGAGGAAGCTGGACAGGTAGTAGCCGATGATGCCGAGGAACACGATGCGGCCGCGATCAGCCCAGGACAGCGCCGGCAGGCGCCGCGACTGCCACCAGCCGATCGCCATGAACAGCGGCACGGCAAACAGCATGCGCAGGCTGATGACCATGACCGCATCGACCTGGTAGCGGTACATCAGCTTGGCGACGATCGCCTTGCCGGAAAAAAGGATGGCGCCGACGGCAGCCACGGCCAGGCCGGCGCGCTGCGCTGCCGGCTCGGCGGCAGGCACGGTGCGGGAAAGTTGGGATGCAGACAAGGGAGAAGCCGGATAGTGGGGCAGCGCGCCGCTGGACGCGGGCGGCCCGCCAGGGACGCGAGCCATTGTATTCGAAAAGAGGCAACTGCATCCGAGGCACATTGTGCTGCGCACAGGTGTTGGGCGGCGTACCCCAACCCGCGTGGCCAAACCCATGCAGTGCCAATGGCGGCGGTGCCTGCTTCCCGTGCCTCGGCTTTCGCTATGTGGGACGGCGCACCTTCACGCCGTAGCCGCCCGGCTAAGCTCTGCCAAGGAGAGTCCCGCGCTGCGTGCCGCCTTGTGCCAACCGCAGCCCTGGCGAGCCGGAACCGGGAGACTGGTCGTGGATGGCACGGACCGAAGCAAGCAATACGATGTACTGGACCTGATCCGGGCGCTGGCCGCGGGCCTGGTCTGCCTTGGCCATGTCCGCGCGCTGGTCATCGTCGACTATGCGGCGAGCGGGCCGCATGGCGGCGCGGCCGGCGTGGCGCTGCAGTTGTTCTATGCGCTGTGCAGCGTCGGCCACGAATGCGTAATCGTGTTCTTCCTGCTCTCGGGCTACCTGGTAGGCGGCACCGTGCGCCGCAAGATGACGCGTGGCGACTGGTCCTGGCGCAGTTATCTGGCCGACCGCATGACGCGGCTATGGATCGTACTGCTGCCCGCGCTGCTGCTCGGTCTGTTCTGGGACAGTGCCGGGATCCACCTGGCGTGGGGGCCGTTCTACCAGGGCACCGAGGGCAACGCGGCCCAGCAGATCGATATCTCGCATAACCTCGGTGTCGCGGGATTGGTTTGCAACGCGGCGTTCCTGCAAACCCTTGCCTGCGATACCTATGGCTCCAACGGGCCGTTGTGGAGCCTGGCCAACGAATTCTGGTACTACCTCTGGTTCCCTGCGCTATACGGTGCCTGGCACCTGCGCCGCACGCCGCAGGCGTTGCTGTGCGTATTGGCGGTGCTGGTCACGATGGGCCTGTTCCACGGCCTGGTCGAAGGCTTCCTCTTCTGGCTGCTGGGCGTGCTGGCGCAAGCCCTGGAAGCGCGGCTGGCGCAGATCGCAGCGATCGCGCGGCGCAAGTGGCTGGTGCTGCCGGCGCTGCTGGTGTTCCTGGCCGCCATTGCACTGACCAAGCACAAGCCGTACGCCGATGCCGCTGTCGCGCTGGGCTTCTTCGTGCTGTTGCTGGCCGTGCTGTCGACCCGCATCCGCATCGGCCACGCCGGCTTGTCGCGCCTGGCTACGTTGGCGTCCGGGTTTTCGTACTCGCTCTACCTGACGCATTTCCCGCTGACCCTGTTCATCGCCGCGACCCTGGTCAAGGTCCGCCTGCCTGTCAGCGCCGGCAGCCTGGGCCTGGCCGCGCTGATCCTGCTGGGCTGCTATGCCTACGCCTTTGCCGTCTACTGGGTGTTCGAACGCAATACCCAGCGGGTGCGCGGCCTGCTCGGGCACCCGGCGCTGCCAGCGGCGCAGCGCGGGCAGAATATCTAGCCGCCATGCCGTTGCCTGGCTAGCCAGCCTGCCTGGCTGGCTGGCAACCCTGGCAGCCAGCCTGAAACTGCCGTAAGCTCGCCGGTCGGCGCGTCAAACGCGCGCCGCATAAGAAAAACCAGGAGCATTCATGACGGCAGCACCCCTCGCTATTCTTTCCTCGCGCATTCCCGTTCCAGTCAAAAAGCAGACCGCCGCCCGCCCGCTGCTGATCGCCGCCGCGGTTGCCATGCTCGCAAGCGGCTGGCTGCCCTCGGCCGCCAGCGCGGCCGATTACCCCGTCAAGCCAATCCGCTTCATCGTGCCTTACGCTGCTGGCGGCACCACTGACCTCGTGGCGCGCACGGTCGGCCAGAAGGTGGCGGAGAAGCTCGGCCAGCCCGTGGTCGTGGAGAACCGCCCCGGCGCTGGCGGCAATATCGGCATGGAGGCGGTCGCCAAGGCCGCGCCTGACGGCTACACCATCGGCTTCGGCGCCATCTCGACCAATGCGTTGAACCCGCATATCTACAAGCACGTGCCGTTCGACCCGCGCAAGGATTTCACCGCGGTCAGCCTGCTTGGCACCTCCACCATTGTGCTGGAAGTCAGCAACAGCCTGCCGGTAAAGAATGTGGCCGAGCTGGTCAGCTACGCCAAGGCCCATCCCGGCCTGACCTACGCCACCGCGGGCACCGGCACGTCCATGCACCTGGCGGGCGCGATGTTCGCGCAGATGACGCAAACGGGCCTGACCCATGTGCCATACAAGGGCAGCAGCCCGGCCATCAACGACATGCTGGGCGGCCACGTGCAGGTGATGTTCGACAACCTGCCCGCCTCGCTGCCGCACATCCAGGGCGGCAAGCTGCGCGCGCTGGCGGTGGCCGGCAAGAGCCGCTCGCCAGCGCTGCCGAACGTGCCGACGCTGGCCGAGGCCGGCCTGGCGGGCTACGCCGTCGAGCCGTGGTTCGGCGTGTACGGCCCGGCCGGGCTACCCGCGCCGGTGGTGCAGGCACTCAATGCCGCCTTCATCGCGGCGCTGGGCAATGCGGACGTGAAGGACAAACTCGGGCAGGCAGGCTTCAACCCCAAGGGCTCGAGCGCGGCTGACCTGCAGTCGCTGACGCTGTCCGAGTACGAGAAATTCGGCAAGGTCGCCAAGAGCGCCAGCATCTCGGTGGATTGAGCGCAGGCGGGGCTGCGCGCTTGCGGCGGGAGGATCGCCGGGGGCGCGCAGCCCCGCATCCATTACAATCCGGCTGCAACGGGCCCTCGCGCCCACTCCTGCCGACTACCCGCCATGAAGCAAGATCCGCGTTTCCCCAAGCTGTACATCCTCGATCACCCGCTGATCCAGCACAAGCTCTCCCATATGCGCGACAAGGACACCTCCACGCGCACGTTCCGCGAGCTGCTGCGGGAAATCACGCTGCTGATGGGCTATGAAATCACGCGCGACCTGCCGCTGACCACGCGCCGCATCGAGACGCCCTTGGTGGAGCTGGACGCGCCGGTGATCGCCGGCAAGAAACTCACCATCGTGCCGGTGCTGCGCGCCGGCGTGGGCATGAGCGACGGCCTGGTCGAGCTGATTCCCTCGGCCCGCATCGGCCATATCGGCGTCTACCGCGACGACCAGCACCGCCCGGTGGAATACCTGGTGCGCCTGCCCGACGTGGAAGACCGCAGCTTTATCCTGTGCGACCCGATGGTCGCCACCGGCTACTCCGCCGCGCATGCGGTGGATGTGCTCAAGCGCCGCGGCGTCAAGGATGATGCGATTACGTTCGTGGCGCTGGTGGCAGCGCCGGAAGGCGTCGAAGTATTCCAGAAGGCACATCCCGGCGTGAAACTGTTCGTCGCCTCCCTGGACAGCCACCTGGACGAGCACGCGTACATCATCCCCGGCCTCGGCGACGCGGGCGACCGGCTGTTCGGCACCAAGAACTGAGTTTTCCTGGCAAGCCGGGCACTGTCTGCGCCCGGCTTGACCGGCCTCAATCCCGCCGGCCGCGGCGCTCCCTAGACTATCGGCAGCGGCACACCGTCCGGTGTGCCTCGCCTGACCTGGGAGACCCACATGGCAGCCTTGAAGATCCTGTTTTCGACCCCCACCGGGCTGATGAGCCTGGCCGTCATCGCCTTCATCATCGGCATGGGCTGGTTCTTCACCCGGCTGTTCCTGCGCAAGATGCGGGAAGACGAGGCAGCGGCGCAACGCCGCTAAGACGCAAGTCCCGCCCGCTGGCGTTATCGCCGACGGACCGGCTGGCCGATACCACGCCATGGCTATGCGCCGCGCCCGCCGATCTCGCCGGACGTGGCACACCGGAGCGGCCGACGGCCGGCGCCTCCTACTTCTTCTTGCCCGAGCCCAGCAAGCTGCCCAGCACGCCGCGAATCAGCTCGCGCCCGACCTGCGAGCCCACCGTGCGCGCGGCCGACTTGGCCATCGACTCCAGGATGGAATCGCCGCGCCCGGTCTTGCCCGTGCCCTTGGTCAGCCCGCCGAAGATCTCGCCCGCCTGGTCCAGCCAGCCGCCGCCCTGCGCGGGCGGCGCTTCGGGCTGGCCAGCCGTAGGCGCGGGCGCGGGTGCGCCGCCGCCAGCGGCGGGGGCAGACCCAGGCGCGGCGGCGCGGCCCTTGAGCTTCTCGTAGGCCGACTCGCGATCGATGGTCTGCTCATAGGTGCCGGCCACCAGCGAGTTCGCCAGCAATTGCTTGCGCTCGTCGTCGGTGATCGGGCCGATCCGGCTGCCGGGCGCCAGCACCCAGGCGCGTTCCGTGATGCCGGGGATGCCCTTGGCGTCCAACAACGACACCAGCGCTTCGCCCACACCGAGCTCCCCGATGGCCTTTTCCAGGTCCAGCCCCGGCTTGGCCCGCATGGTGGTGGCCGCCACCTTGACGGCCTTCTGGTCACGCGGCGTGAAGGCGCGCAGCGCGTGCTGCACGCGGTTGCCGAGCTGGCCCAGCACGGTATCGGGGATGTCGACAGGATTCTGCGTAACGAAATACACGCCAACGCCCTTGGAGCGGATCAGCCGCACCACCTGCTCGATCTTGTCGAGCAGGGCCTTGGGCGCGTCGTTGAACAGCAGGTGCGCCTCGTCGAAAAAGAACACCAGCTTGGGCTTGTCAAGATCGCCCGCCTCGGGCAGTTTCTCGAACAGCTCCGACAACAGCCAAAGCAGGAAAGTGGCGTAGAGCTTGGGCGAATTCAGCAGCTTGTCGGCGGCCAGGATATTCACCACGCCCTGCCCGTTCTCGGTCTGGATGAAGTCGTCCAGGTTGAGCATGGGTTCGCCGAAGAACACGTCTGCGCCTTGTGACTCCAGCGCCATCAGCCCGCGCTGGATGGCCCCGATCGAGGCCGCGGAGATATTGCCGTATTCGGTGGTGAACTGGCCCGCGTTGTCGCCCACGTACTGCAGCATGGCGCGCAGGTCCTTGGCGTCGAGCAGCAGCAGCCCGTTGGCGTCGGCGATGCGGAAAACCAGGTTGAGCACGCCCTGCTGGGTGTCGTTGAGTTCCAGCATGCGCGACAGCAGCAGCGGCCCCATATGGGAGACCGTGGCGCGCACGGGATGGCCCTTTTGCCCGAACACATCCCACAGGGTGGTGGGGCAGGCGCCCCACACCGGCTCGGGCAGGCCGAGCTCGGCCAGCCGGGCCTTGAGCTTGTCGGAGAGCTTGCCCGGCTGGGAAATGCCGGTCAGGTCACCTTTGACGTCGGCCATGAAGACCGGCACGCCCAGCCGGGAGAAACCCTGGGCCAGGCTTTGCAGGGTCACGGTCTTGCCGGTGCCGGTGGCGCCGGTGATCAGGCCGTGCCGGTTGCCCATCTCGGGCAGCAGGGCAAGTTCCAGCTCGGCGTTCTTGGCGATGATGATGGGTTCGGCCATGGTCTCTCTGGTTGGCAAGCCGCGCGGCGCTTTCGCCGCGACCGTCCCCGCCCTTCCCGGCGGCTCCCGTGATCGGGAGGCCAGCGGCGGCGGGGCCGCGTGATAAAATGCTGGGCTGATTATGCCAGCCCCCAAGGCCGGCTCACAGACACATAAACCACCCGGCGCGCCGCCAGCGAGCACCCGTTGCCCGCCCGGCACAGCCGGCGCGCAAAGCCAAGGCGCGCGCGTCAAACATTTTCCGCTTCGGAGAGAATCATGGCCGGTCACTCAAAATGGGCCAATATCAAACACAAGAAGGCCGCGGCTGACTCCAAGCGCGGCAAGGTCTGGACCCGCCTGATCAAGGAAATCACCGTCGCCGCGAAGCTCGGCGGCGCTGACCCCGACTCCAACCCGCGCCTGCGCCTGTCCATGGACAAGGCAATGGATGCGAACATGCCCAAGGACAACATCCAGCGCGCCATCCAGCGCGGCGTGGGTGGCCTGGAAGGCGTCAACTACGAAGAAATCCGCTACGAGGGCTACGGCCTTGCCGGCGCGGCGATCATCGTCGACTGCCTGACCGACAACCGTACCCGTACCGTCGCCGAAGTGCGCCATGCCTTCTCCAAGAATGGCGGCAACATGGGGGCGGAAGGCTCCGTGGCGTTCATGTTCACCCATTGCGGCCAGTTCCTGTTCGCCCCCGGCACGCCCGAGGACAAGCTGATGGAAGCCGCGCTGGAAGCCGGCGCCGACGACGTGGTCACCAACGACGACGGCTCGATCGAAGTGCTGTGCCCGCCCAATGATTTCGGCACGGTCAAGGCCGCGCTGGAAGCCGCGGGCTTCAAGGCCGAGATGGCCGACGTCACGATGAAGCCGCAGAACGAAGTCAGCTTCGTCGGCGACGACGCCATCAAGATGCAAAAGCTGCTCGACGCCCTGGAAAACCTGGACGACGTGCAGGAAGTCTTCACCAACGCGGTGATCGAGGAGTAAGGCGCGGATCGGGTAAGACCTCGCCTCACGGCGGCAGCGCGGTTCGATGAGCCATGGCTGCCGCTTTTCGCATTTCGCATGCGTCATTTTTTCTGGCAGTAGATCATGAAAGTATTGGTTGTCGGCTCGGGTGGTCGTGAACACGCGATGGCCTGGAAATTGGCCCAGTCGCCCAAGGTGCAGGTGGTGTACGTGGCGCCGGGCAATGGCGGCACCGCGCTCGACAAGCGGCTGCAGAACGTTCCCCTGACCGATCCGGAAGTGCTCGCCGCCTTCGCCGAGCGCGAAGGCGTGAGCTTCACGGTGGTCGGCCCCGAGGCGCCGCTGGCGGCCGGCATCGTCGATATCTTCCGTGCCAAGGGCCTGCGCATCTTCGGCCCGACGCAGGCGGCAGCCCAGCTGGAATCCTCCAAGGATTTCGCCAAGGCCTTCATGCAGCGCCACGGCATCCCGACCGCCGCCTACCAGACCTTCAACGACGCCGCCGCCGCGCACGCGTATATCGATGCGCAAGGCGCGCCGATCGTGATCAAGGCCGACGGCCTGGCCGCCGGCAAGGGCGTGGTGGTTGCCGCCACGCTGGAAGAAGCGCACGCCGCGGTCGACATGATGCTGGCCGACAACCGCCTCGGCGACGCCGGCGCACGCGTGGTGATCGAGGAATTCCTTGAGGGCGAGGAAGCCAGCTTCATCGTGCTGGTAGACGGCAAGAACGTCCTGGCACTCGCCACCAGCCAGGACCACAAGCGCCTGCTCGATCACGACGCCGGCCCCAATACCGGCGGCATGGGCGCGTACTCGCCGGCCCCGGTGGTCACGCCCGCGCTGCATGCCCGCGCGCTGCGCGAGATCATCATGCCGACCGTGCGCGGCATGGAAAAAGACGGCATCACCTACACCGGTTTCCTCTATGCCGGCCTGATGATCGACAGCGAAAGCAACCTGAAGACGCTGGAGTTCAACTGCCGCATGGGCGACCCGGAAACCCAGCCGATCCTGGCGCGCCTGAAGACCGACCTGGTCGACGTGATGGAGCACGCCGTCAACGGCAAGCTCGACGAGATCGAACTGGACTGGGACCGCCGCACCGCGCTGGGCGTGGTGATGGCCGCCTTTGGCTATCCCGATGCGCCGCGCAAGGGCGATGCCATTACAGGCATCCCGGCCGAGACCGACGACAGCGTGACCTTCCACGCCGGCACCACACTCACGGATGGCACGCTGCTGACCACGGGCGGGCGCGTATTGTGCGTGGTCGGGCTGGCCGATACCGTCAAGGCGGCACAGCGCGCGGCTTATGGCGCGGCCGAGAAGATCCACTTCGACGGCATGCAGTACCGTACCGACATCGGCTACCGAGCCATCAAGCGGTAACGGACGATAAATCTACTGCACGACCCATGGCGAGCCCTGCGGTGCCCGCCATGGGCCGCCCACTACGATTTCTTCGCCCTTTACGATGGTTCGTGCTGAATTTGCCGAATCCGGCCAGGCGTTGCCTCAGCCAGTACAATCATGACATCGCTATGACGGCCGGGCAGGTTGACTGACCTGCCCGGCCGTCACCGCTCCGGCTCACCCGCCCGCATACCATGATCGATTCCCAGGCAGTCCGTGCCTATCTGCTCGGTCTGCAAGACCGTATCACCGACGCTGTTGCCGCCATCGACGGCAAGGCGTTTTCGACCGATGCCTGGGAGAAGCCGCCCACCGAGCGCCTGCGCGGCAGCGGCCGCACCCGGATCCTGGAAGGCGGCGCCGTGATGGAGCGGGCCGGCGTGGGCTTCTCGCATGTGCGGGGCGATGCGCTGCCGCCATCGGCTACCGCCAACCGGCCGGAGCTCGCCGGGCGGGGCTTCGAGGCAATGGGCGTGTCGCTGGTGTTCCACCCGCGCAACCCCTTTGTCCCCACCGTGCATATGAACGTGCGCTGCCTGATGGCGGTGAAGGAAGGCGCCGAGCCGGTGTGGTGGTTCGGCGGCGGCATGGACCTGACGCCGTACTACGGCAACACTGGTGACTGCGCACACTTCCACGCCACCTGCCGCGACGCCCTCGCCCCCTATGGCGATGACCTCTACCCGCGTTTCAAGCAATGGTGCGACGAGTATTTCTTCCTCAAGCACCGCGGCGAAGCGCGCGGCATTGGCGGCATCTTCTTCGATGACTTCTCCGCGCTCGGCTTCGAGCGCAGCTTTGCCATGATGCAATCGGTTGGCGACGCCTTCCTGGACGCCTACCTGCCGATCCTGCAGGCGCGCAAGGACACGGCCTACGGCGAGCGCGAGCGCGAGTTCCAGGCCTACCGGCGCGGCCGCTATGTCGAGTTCAACCTGGTGTTCGACCGCGGCACGCACTTCGGGCTGCAATCGGGCGGCCGCAGCGAGTCGATCCTGATGTCGATGCCGCCGCTGGCCAGCTGGCGCTATGACTGGCAACCGGAACCGGGCAGCGCGGAGGCAGCGCTGTACACGGACTTCCTGCCCGTGCGCGAGTGGGCCTGACGGCAACCCCATGGCACACGACATCGCACGATCGCTCACCGCCAACGCGGCAGACGCAGCAGGCTCGACCAAGAGCCACCGCCCCTACCGCCTCGGCATTCTCGGCGGCACCTTCGATCCGCCCCACATCGGCCACGTGGCGCTCGCCCGCCTGTGCATCGAACATCTCGAACTCGACGAGCTGGTCTGGATCCCGACCGGCCAATCGTGGCAAAAAGGCGACGACGTCACCCCTGCGGCCGACCGCCTCGCCATGACCGAACTGGCCGCGCAGGCATTGTCCGACACCCGCGCGCTGGTCCATGCCAGCCGCATGGAAGTCGACCGCGCCGGCCCCAGCTACACCGTGGATACCGTGCATGAACTGCGCGAGCACTATGGCCCCGATGCCTCGCTGGCGTGGCTCATGGGCGCCGACCAGTTGCTGCGCCTGCACACCTGGCATGGCTGGCAAGAACTGTTCGCGCACGTCCATCTTTGCGTGGCGACGCGGCCCGGTTTCGACCTCGCGGAACTGGACGGTCCGGTGCGCCAGGAGCTCGCGCAACGGCGTGCGTCCACCGACCTGATACAATCCATGCCCTCCGGCCGCATGTGGATCGACCAGACGCTCGCCGTCGACCTCTCCTCCACCGCCCTACGCCAACGCCTGGCTGCCGGACAACCGGCAGATGACCAGCTGCCGTCCGGCGTGGCACACTACATCGCGAGCCGCGGCCTGTATCGGCCGACGCAGTCGGATCTGCCCATCCCGGCCCGCCCCCAAACCGATCTCAGCTGAACTGAAAAAAAGCACCATGGATATTCGCAAACTGCAACGCGCCATCGTCGACGGCCTCGAAGATGTCAAAGCGCAGGACATCAAGGTGTACGACACCACCCACCTGACCGAGCTGTTCGACCGGGTGGTGATCGCCAGCGGGAGCTCGAACCGCCAGACCAAGGCGCTGGCCGCCTCGGTCCGCGATACCGTCAAGGAAGCCGGCGGCCATATCGTTGCGGTGGAAGGGCTGGAAACGGGCGAATGGGTGCTGGTCGACTGCGGCGACGCCGTCGTCCACATCATGCAGCCGCAGCTGCGCATGTACTACAACCTGGAAGAACTCTGGGGTGACAAGCCGGTACGCCTGAAGCTGTCCACGGCCAAGAAGGGCCTGGCCAAGGCCAGCGAGCCGATCGACGGCGAAGATGAAGACGACGCCCCGGTCGTGCGCACCGCGCGCCGCGCCACCGGCCTGCGCCCGGCATTGGCCCGTCTGCCCGAAGGCATGAAAGAGCCTTCGCCGCCGCTTGGCCACGAAGATACCGACCCGGACGCCATCGCCACCAACCGCGCCCCGACCGTGCAAAAACGCCTGACCAGCGCGCTGGGCTCGGCACCGGCACGCAAGGCGCCGGCCAAGACGGCCGCGCCGCGCAAGACCGCAGCCGGCACCGGCGTGGCACGCAAGACCGCCACCAAGACGGCTGCGACCAAGACTGCCGCCAAGGCGCCGGCCAAGACGGCGGCCGCCAAGGCTCCGGTCGCGCGCAAGCGCACCACCCGCTCGGCCTGAGCCGGACCGGTCCGCTTCCCGCCATGCAGTTGCTGATCGTGGCCGTTGGCCACAAGATGCCCGGCTGGATCGAAACCGGATTCGCGGAGTACGCGAAGCGCATGCCGCCCGAGCTGCGCATCGAGCTGCGCGAGATCAAGCCCGAGACACGCTCGTCGAGCAATAACGCCACCACCGTGATGCAACGCGAGGCGGCCCGCATCGAGGCAGCACTGCCCAAGCAATGCCGCATTGTGGCGCTGGACGAGCGCGGGCGCGACCTCACCACGGTGCAGCTCGCCGCCCAGCTGGGCGACTGGCAGCGTGAAGGCGGCGATGTCGCCTTCCTGATCGGCGGCGCCGACGGCCTCGATCCCGCCCTGAAGGCTCGCGCTCAGACCCTGCTGCGGCTGTCCAGCCTGACCATGCCGCACGGCATGGTGCGCGTGCTGCTGGCTGAGCAGCTCTATCGCGCCTGGTCGGTCACGCAGAACCACCCCTACCACCGCGCCTGAAACCAGGCGCGCGCCCGTGTCGCGCACCGGGCGAGGCCGAGGGTACAATGCGACCGAAGCGGCGCATGCGCTGCAGCCGCATTTGGCGTGCCCTACCCCCCACTGCCCTGCCGTGACCCATACCTTCCTCTATCTCGCCTCCCAGAGCCCGCGCCGGCGCGAGCTGCTGACCCAGCTTGGCGTTGCCTACGAACTGCTGCTGGCCGACGGCGACGAAGACGCCGAGGCGCTGGAAGTTGTTTTGCCGGGTGAGAGCCCGGACGACTACGTGCAGCGCGTATGCGCGCTCAAGGCCGAAGCCGCGCTGCGCCGGCGCGAGCGGCGCGCCCTGGCCGATGCCCCCATCCTGACCTCGGACACCACCGTCTGCCTGGACGGCGAAATCCTCGGCAAGCCCGCCGACAATGCCGATGCCGCCCGCATGCTGGGCGCCCTGTCCGGGCGCACCCACCGCGTGCTGACCGCGGTAACCGTGGTTTCCGCGCTCGGCCAGCGCCACGCGCTGTCGGTTTCCGAGGTGAGCTTTCGCACCATGGCCGCCGACGAGATTGCCGCCTACGTCGCCAGTGGTGAACCGGCCGGCAAGGCCGGCGCCTATGGCATCCAGGGCCGCGCCGCCGAGTTCGTCGAGCGAATCGACGGCAGCTATTCGGGTATCATGGGTTTGCCCCTGTTCGAGACGGCTTCGCTGCTCAGACAGGCCCATCTGCGGTTCTGAGAACCCCGCCGCCGCCCATCCGTTCGCGCTTCAAGCTGCTGCCACCCTGGCCACGGCAGCGCCCGCGGGAAGCATGGCAGCACACTGCGGACAACCACCTGGCCGGTCAGCCGGCGACGAGTTTCATCCACTATGACTGAAGACATCCTCGTCAACATCACACCGCAGGAAACACGCGTGGCCATCGTGCAGCAGGCCGCCGTGCAGGAACTCCACGTCGAGCGCACGCTGTCGCGCGGGCTCGTCGGCAATATCTACCTTGGCAAGGTCGTGCGCGTGCTGCCCGGCATGCAATCCGCCTTCATCGATATCGGGCTGGAGCGCGCCGCCTTCCTCCACGTCGCCGACATCTGGCACCCGCGCGATCCGGACAAGAACGCCAACGCCGCGCCACTTGCCATCGAGAAGACACTCTACGAAGGCCAGGCCCTGATGGTCCAGGTCATCAAGGACCCGATCGGCACCAAGGGCGCGCGGCTGTCCACACAGGTCAGCATTGCCGGGCGCACCCTGGTCTACCTGCCGCAGGACCCGCACATCGGCATCTCCCAGCGCATCGAGGGCGAGGTCGACCGCGAAGCCCTGCGCGCCCGCGTGCAAGGGCTGGTACCGGCGGATGAGCGCGGCGGCTTCATCGTGCGCACCATCGCCGAGGAATCCAGCAACGAAGAACTCGGCAACGACATTGCCTACCTGCGCAAGATCTGGGCTTCGATCCGCCAGAACGCCACCACGCTGCCCGCGCCCAACCTGCTTTACCAGGACCTCAACCTGGCCCAGCGCGTGTTGCGCGACTTCGTCAACGATGCCACCAACGTGATCCAGGTGGACTCGCGCGAGAACTTCCAGAAGCTGGTCGAGTTCGCCCAGGAGTACACCCCCGCGGTGCTGCCACGCCTGTCGCACTACACCGGCGAGCGCCCCGTCTTCGACCTCTTCAATATCGACGCCGAGATCGAGAAGGCGCTGTCGCGCCGGGTCGACCTGAAGTCCGGCGGCTACCTGATGATCGACCAGACGGAAGCCATGACCACCATCGACGTCAACACCGGTGGCTACGTCGGCGCGCGCAACTTCGACGACACGATCTTCAAGACCAACCTGGAAGCGGCGCATACGATTGCGCGCCAGCTGCGGCTGCGCAACCTGGGCGGCATCATCATCATCGATTTCATCGATATGGAAAACACCGAGCACCGCGACCAGGTGCTCTCGGAACTCAAGCGCGCGCTGTCGCGCGACCGCACCCGCATCACAGTCAACAGCTTCTCGCAGCTCGGGCTGGTGGAGATGACCCGCAAGCGCACGCGCGAGTCTCTCGCGCACGTGCTGTGCGAGCAGTGCCCCGTGTGCACGGGCAAGGGCCAGGTCAAGACGCCGCGCACGGTCTGCTACGACATCCTGCGCGAGATCATGCGCGAATCACGCCAGTTCAACCCGCGCGAGTTCCGCATCCTTGGCTCGCAGCACGTGATCGATTTGTTCCTGGAGGAAGAAAGCCAGCATCTGGCCATGCTCGGCGACTTCATCGGCAAGCCAATCTCGCTGCAGGTGGAATCGACGTTCCACCAGGAACAGTACGACATCATTTTGATGTGATCAGGAACGGCATCAGGCACCCCTCGCGGCTGCCTGATGCTGCGCGGCACCCTCATTCAGGAATCCCCGGATCAAGCGCACCAGGTTGTCCTCCAGTTCAGGATCGGCCAGCAGGGTTTCGTCCGCCGCCAGCGCGCTGCGCATCACGCCCATGACGGCCTGCGTCAGGACGAAGGCGGCCATCGGCCGCATGACAAGCGCGCGGTTCTCGGCGTCCACGGCGTGGCCCGAACTGAGCCACTGCGCGACCTGCGCCGCGGAGCCTTCCAGCGCCTGCCTGCTGCCCGAGGCCAGCGCTACCTCCAGCAAGAGCTTGCGCACGCGGTGACGGCCGCCAAACGCACTTAGCAATGCACGCACCAACAGCCTGGCGCGCGCCGTCGGATCGGGCGTGCCGGGCGTGCTGAGCAAGAGGCCCAGGCGCCCCATCACGCTCTCGATCTCCCGACGCCCCAGTGCTTCCATCACTTCCTGCTTGTTCGAGAAATACTGGTAAAGCGTACCGATGCTGATGCCGGCCACCTCGGCAATCCGGTTGGTGCTCACCCCCTCCAGCCCCTCCTTGTCCAGGAGGCGGATGGTCGACTCAAATATGAGTTCCAGCTTCTCCAGGGACCGCGCTTGCATCGGCCGGCGCCGCTTCGGGCCGTTGTCTACAGGGGTTTGCAGGGTCATGGCGTGGACTCCGGAACGCGAGTAAGCAAACATGATACTAGCTCATATAATCGTCCGCATACTATCCCCTTCATGCTCCGGGAGCGGTCATGACCCGTCTGGAAATCCTTCAGCTCTATGCCTTGCCGGTGGTGATCGGCGCGTCCCTGATGGAAGCGCTGGTGCTGCACTGGCGCAAGCCCGGCACGTTCGACTGGCATGAGGCGTGGCTGTCGCTGGTAGACCTGGCCGGGCGCAAGATCCTGGTCTTCCTGCCCTTGTCGCTGGCGGCGCCCATATTCGCGCTAGCCTGGGAGCACCGCCTGCAAACCATCGTGCTCAACAGCTGGCTGCTGGGTTTGGTCTTGTTCATCGGCCAGGAGTTCTGCTACTACTGGTACCACCGCGCGGCGCACCGCGTGCGCTTCTTCTGGGCTACGCACGCCGTCCATCACTCGCCTAACCAGCTCACCTTGTCGACGGCTTACCGCCTTGGCTGGACCGGCAAGCTGACAGGCACCACGCTGTTTTTCACGCCCCTGGTGTGGCTGGGCTTTCCGCCCGAGGTGGTGATCGCGACCTTGTCGCTGAACCTGCTCTATCAATTCTGGATTCACGCGACCTGGATCCCGCGGCTCGGCTGGTTGGAATATGTCCTGAATACGCCGTCCGCGCATCGGGTTCATCACGCCGCCAATATCGAATACCTGGATGCCAACTTCGGCGGCGTGCTGATCGTCTTCGACAGGCTCTTCGGCACCTACGTGGCCGAGCGCGACGAGGTGCCGTGCCGCTATGGGCTGGTCACCCCGATGCGCTCGCGCAATCCGCTGCGTGTCGAGTTCCAGCAGTGGCTCGACCTTGGACGGGACCTCGCGCAAGCACGCAGCCTGGGGGCGATGCTCGGCTTTCTCTTCCTGCCGCCCGGCTGGCGCCCCGACGGACAGGGCCACACCACCGAAGCGCTTCGCCGTCAGCTCACGCTTGTCCGCCCGCTTGCCTCGAAGGGCAGCGGCGCCTCGCCGAAGTAGCGAGAGCGGTGCGCGTGCGCACGCTTTCCTCTCGCCTTCCTTGCCCCATCCTCTATAAATATGGAGACAGGTGGCCGCATTCAGATTTCCTCGCGGGCACCGGGCGCAAGGAGTCACCATGAAGAAGAAGCGCTTGCTGTTGTGGCCGTTAGCTGCCGCATTGGCGGCATGCACGGTGACATTGCCTCCCCCCTCCCCGCCGGCTGCGCGCGTACCCGAGACAAAAAAGGCCCCCGCCCCCGTGGCGCGGGAACGCGCCACGCCCATTCCCCCGCACGACATCGATATCGCCGCCGATTGCCAGCGCACGGAGGAAGACGGCTTTCGCGAGGATGCCCATATGCGGGTGGCCAGCAACGATGTGCGCAGCCTGAGCTGGAAGCTGTGGGTGGGCCGGCATGGTTCCTGCCACTTCGATCTCACCGAGTTCCGCCAGGTGCGCAAGACCCCGCATATCGAACTGCAGGCGATCGATGGCAGCGGTTGCACGCTAATGGTCTGGCAGGACCCGCGGCGCGTCACGCTGGCGCATGCGCATTGCGAGCAGCATTGCACCCCGGGTATCTACGAACAGGCGTGGCCGGTGCTGTTCGATCCGCGCAGCGGCACATGCGCGCAGATCCGCTAGCGCTGCCGGGCTGTTGACGGCAAGCGCGGCTCAGCGCTCGCGCAAGCGCGCCGCCGTGCGCGTCAGCGGCTTGGCCAGTACGGTGGTGGCCAGCGCCATCAGCAGCAGGCCGGAGAAGGCCGTCATGCCGATCAGCCCGGCTTCGAACAAGATTCCCAGCACAACCACTTCCATCAGCCCCTTGGTCTGGACCAGCGCGCCCAGCATCCAGGCCTCGCGCCGCGGCAGGCCGGCCAGGCGCGCCGGCAATGCGGTTCCGACCACCTTGCCGGCCACCGCGACCATGGTACTCAGGCCGAACACCAAAAGCGTCGCCTGACCGCCGATGGCGATGTCGGTACGCAGCCCGGTCATCAGGAAAAAGAACGGCATCAGGACCACCACGGTGGCGGGCTCGAGCTGGCGCCGGAGCTCGCCGGCCGCATCGCGCGGCAGCACGACGCCAGCGAGAAAGCCACCGAGGATGTAGTGCAGGCCGATCGATTCGGAAATCAGCGCCGAGCCGAAGATCAGCACCGCGACCAGCGCCAGGCGCGCGTCGTTGGTGGCCATCCGCGGCAGCATGCGCGCCAGCAGCGGGCGTACCAGCCACAGCATCGCACCAACGTAGGCAAGGCCCAGGCAAGCCAGCCGCAGGAAGTCATAGGTAGAGGAACGGCCCGCGCTGGCAAGGATGCCCGACAGCACCAGCCAGATGGCCGCATCGCTGAAGGCGGCGCAGCCGACCGCAAGCTGGCCCGGCACGGAGTCGGACAGCTTCATTTCCCGCAGGATGGCCCCCAGCACCGGCAGCGCCGTCACCGCCATGGAAACCCCCACGGCGAAAGCGAATTGCCAGGCGGATGCCGCATGCCCCACGGCACCCGGCGTGGCGTAGGCCAGCCAGGCGCCGGCTGCCGTGCCGAGCGCGAACGGCACCAGCACGCTGCCCAGCGCGGCCGCCATCGCTATGCGCCGTATCCCTGGCTGCTGCGCGCCACCGATGTGCAAGCCAGAGAGAAAGGCAAACAGCACCACCGCCAGCCATTGCAGCCCGGAGAGCGCGGATAGCTGCGCCGGCCCGAACAGGGCCTGCCAGCCTTGCGGCCACAGCGCGCCAAGCAGGGATGGCCCGAGCAGGATACCACCCACGATCTGCATGGCCACCAGCGGCACAATGCTGCCGATGCGCAGCCCGCGCCACAGGATGAACGGTGTACCGACCACCAGGCAGGCCTGGGCAAAGAAGAGCGAGACGGGATTCAAGGCGACGGGCGGATCGAGAGAAGTGGAACAAGGAGGCGGGCGCGCCAGGCGCCCACCGAGCGTGCATCCAGAGGCGCTACTTAGCCTTCGGCACGCGCCCCATCAGGTAGAACTCTTCGTTCGGCCGCATGCTGATGGTATTCGCCATGCGGTTGGACAGGCCGAAGAAGGCGGTGATGGCAGCGATATCCCAGGCGTCCTCGTGGCTGAACCCATGCTTGGCCAATGCCGCGAAATCGGCATCGCCAACCTCGGCCGAGGCCTCGCAGACCTTGAGGGCGAAGTCGAGCATGGCGCGCTGGCGCGGCGTGATGTCGGCCTTGCGGTAATTGACGGCCACCTGGTCGGCCAGCGTCGGCTTTTTCTCGTAGATGCGCAGGATGGCGCCGTGCGCCACCACGCAGTACAGGCACTGGTTGGCGCCCGAAGTGGCCACCACGATCATCTCGCGCTCGCCCTTGGAGAGGCCGCCCTCCTTGAGCATCAGCGCATCGTGGTAGGCAAAGAAGGCGCGGAACTCATCCGGCCGGTGGGCCAGCGTCAGGAACACGTTCGGCACGAAGCCGGCCTTGTCCTGGACTTCCACGATGCGAGCCCGGATGTCCTCGGGCAGGTCGGCGATGGCGGGAACCGGGTAACGGCTCAGTGGCGGCGATGCGGTCATGGTGGTCTCCTTCGGGGTGTTCCCCTCTTTGCACTGCGCATGAACCGCCCGCGCTAGCTGCCGCGGGCAGCGGGAATCTGGCCGGCTGCGCCGGCTTACTGGGTGGCGAACTGGATCCTGTGCAGCCCGGCGTAGAGTCCCTCGGCCGAGAGCAGTTCGTCGTGGGTGCCATGCTCCGCCACCCGCCCGTGGTCTAGCACCACGATGCGATCGGCGTTCTCGATGGTGGACAGGCGGTGCGCGATGACCAGCGTTGTGCGGCCAACCATCAGGGCTTCCAGCGCGGCCTGCACCTGGCGCTCCGATTCGGAGTCGAGCGCCGAGGTGGCTTCATCGAGAATCAGGATCGGCGCGTCCTTGTACAGCGCGCGCGCGATCGCCATGCGCTGGCGCTGGCCACCAGACAACTTCATGCCGTTGTCGCCGATATTGGTCTCGAGCCCTTGCGGCAGGCCCTTGATCACATCGGTCAGGTAAGCGGCGGCCAGCGCGCGCTCGACACGCGCCATGTCGATCTGCGCCGCCGGATGCACGCCATAGGCCACATTGGCGGCAACCGTGTCGTTGAACAGCACCACGTCCTGGCTGACAAAGGCAATCTGGCGGCGCAGGTCATGCAGCGAGAACGCGTCGATGGTCTTGCCGTCCAGCAAGATGCGGCCCTCGGTCGGGTCGAAGAAGCGCGGCACCAGGTTGACCAGCGTGGTCTTGCCGCTGCCCGACGGCCCCACCAGCGCCACGACTTCACCGGCGCTGACGTTGAAGTTGATGTTGTCCAATGCCGGGCGGGCGGCCTCGCCGTAGCGAAAGCCCACCTTCTCGAACACCAGTTCGCCACGCGCGCGCTCGAGCGGCAGGCCGCCATCTTGCGGCTCGATCGGCTCATCGATCAGGCCGAAGATCATCTCGGCCGCGGTCAGGCCGCGCTGCAGCGGCTGGTTCAGGTCGGTCAGGTGCTTGAGCGGCGAGACCAGCAGCAGCATCGCCATCACAAAGCCGGTGAAGCTGCCCACCGTGGTGTGGTTGGTCTGCGACTGGATCATCGCTATGGTGAGGATGACAGACAGCGCCAGCGCCGCCAGGAATGCCGTGACGGGCTGGTTCAGCCCGCCTGCCACTGCCATGCGCATGGAATAGCCACGCAGGCGCTCGGCCATGGCCGCAAAACGCGACGTCTCATAAGCCTCGCCGCCATGCAGCTTGACCACCTTGTAGCCACCAGCGGCTTCCTCGACCACGTAGGCCGCGGTGTTGGTCAGCGCCTGGTGATCGCGATTAAGGCGCCGCAGGCGGCGATTGACCTTGGCCATGACGAAACCGATCACCGGCAGGATCACCGCCACCACCAGCGTCAGGCTCCAGTTGGTATAGAACAGGTAGACCAGCAGCGCCAACACGGTGAGCGAATCGCGCACCAGGGTGATCAGCACGCCGGTCAGGATCTGCATGACCTGGTTGACCTCGAAGATCACCGCATTGATCAGCGAGGCCGCGGTATTGCGGTGGTAGAACAGCGCGGGCGCATGCAGCATGCGCTCGAACATCTGCATACGCATTTTCAGCAGCACCCGGTTGGAGATCAGGGCGAGCAGGTAGCCGGAGGCGAACTGCGCCACCCCGCGTACCAGCGCCACGCCAATCAGCAGGGCCGGCACGTGCCAGAGCTTGCCGGCATATGCGCCGCCGAAACCGTTGTCGAGCAGGTCATTGACGACCTTGGGCATGATCCCTTCGGCGCCAGCCACAGCCGCCATCGCGATAATGGCAACGATGAAGACGCGCATTTCCGGACGCAGGTAGGACCAGACTCGCTTCAGGGTGTCGGCTTCCTGTGCCGGGGGCGCATTTTGTTCTTGGACTTTCACGTTTTCTCCACCCCGTCGGCGCGGGGATACTTTGCTTGTACCGCGGCCAGCCCGAGCAACAGCCCGATGATGCCGGCATAAAAAACAATATTTGCCTGGTGCGCCATCGTCACCTGTGTCAGGCCGCTGATCAGGCTGGCCATGACGACGCCGATGCCGGAAGCGCACACGCTGACGCCAAGTGAATTGGCATTGCGGCAGCATACGCGCAGCAGCCGCCAGAACAGGACACCAGGAACCAGGAACAAGCCCAGCAATGCCAGCATGCCCGGCATGCCCATTGTCGCTGCCGCCTCGAGCACATCGTTGTGCGCATGCTCAAGAGTGCAAACGTCAGACGACCCATGCTCCTTGCAGAAGATGGAAGCTTGGGGAATCCGCGCGAACTGTCCGACCCCGACGCCGAGCCAGGGATGCAAGTGGATCGATTCCACCGCCATTTGCCAAAGCTTCAGCCGTGCCCCTACCGAAGTCTCGGTATTCCCCTGCTGGAACTGCTCCCACTGTCCCCGCACAAGGTCAACCCGCTGCGCGACGGGGCTGCCAGGCGCCAGATAGAGTCCCGCAGCCAAGGCCGCGATAAGCGCCACGGCGCCAAAGAACTTCGCCGGCCTCATGCTCGGGTAACGAACAAAGAGCAGCAGGATCATCGTGATACACAATGCCAGCCACGCTCCGCGCGTGCCATTCACAATCAGCACCGAACCGGCGAGCGCCAGATCCAGCCAGGCAAGCAGATGCGCCTTGCGGCTGATCCCTGGCCGCACGAAACCAATCAACCCCAATGCGGCAACCATGTTCCCAAACGCGATGGCCTGGGTCCAGGCCGACGGCCGTGGATCGTCGAGAACCCAGCGCTGGAACAGGACAATCACCAGGCTCATCGCCAAAGCGATTGTGATGCCACTCCAGAGCCGCCGCGGGTCTGGCGCGATCTTGAGGATAACCAGGCATGTCACCAACAACAGGAGAATGCGAGAAGGGTTATCCATCACGTTCCAGGGAACGTGGAAATAGAGCTTGGAACCCAGAAAGACAAGCACCAAAGCTAGAATAGCGAGCCCGATGGGGTACAGCGTGGCGCGATACTGCGCAAACATGGGCCTCAAGCCGCGATGGACAACCAGCGCCAGCAGCAAGATGGCGCCCAGGAAAATACCGGCGCCTTTCGGCACGCAGAGCAGCAGGATTGGAAATGCCAGAACTAGCGCATTGGTAAAAGCGGTCACTTTTCCGGCACGAAACATCATAAACAAGCTCTATGAAAATCTCAGTCGTACTGATTACAAAAAACGAGGCACACAACATCCGGGAGTGCCTGGAAAGCGTGTCCTGGTGCGACCGCGCGATTATAGTGGATTCAGGTAGCCGGGACGGCACGGTCGAGCTGGCCCGGAGCCTGGGCGCGGAGGTCTTCGAAACCGAGCACTGGCCTGGCTTCGGCGTCCAGAAAAACCTGGCGGTATCCAAGGCCGACGGCGACTGGATCTTCTCCATCGACGCGGACGAACGGGTCACCCCCGAGCTGCGCGACGAAATTCTCGCCGCAGTGGCGTCCGGCCAGTCCGATGCGTACGAGGTACCTAGGCTGTCGCGCTTTTGCGGCCGCTTCATCCGCCACGGCGGCTGGTACCCCGACTACGTCACACGGCTGTTCCGCCGTGGCCACGCCCGCTTCACCGACGATCTCGTGCATGAGCGCGTGATAGCCGATGCACCAGTCGGCAGGCTCAATTCGCCATTGCTGCATTACACCTATGACGATTTCTCGCAGGTGCTGCAAAAGATCGACAAATACTCCAGCCTCGGCGCCCAGCAGGGCTTCGCGCGCGGCAAGACGGCGTCGCCCGCCAGCGCCTTGCTGCATGGCGCCTGGGCGTTCCTGCGCACCTACCTGCTGCGCCGCGGTTTCCTGGACGGCGCGCAGGGGCTCGGTGTGGCGCTGATGAATGGCCAGGCCAGCTACTACAAGTACATCAAGCTATGGTACCTGCAGCAGAAGAGCGAGCAGCAGGCGCCCCCACGGTAGGGGCTGCCGCGCCTGCCTGAGGCACGCCCAGCAAGTCCTCAACGCAAGCGCTGAAGGCCGCCGAGGTGGGGCCAAAGCCCATCTGCTCGATGTGCACAGCCGCATAGGCCAGCAGCCGGGCGCGCAGCGGCGCGTCCTCGAGCCCGCGGCGGATCGCCTCCGCCAGCGCGGGCACATCGCCAACCGGCGTCAGCAGGCCAGCCTTGCCCTCGGCCAGGATCTCGCGCGGGCCCACCGGGCAATCGGTACTCACCACCAACTGGCCCAGCGCCATGCCTTCAAGAAGCACATTGGGCAGCCCCTCCATCTTGGAGCTGAACGCCATCAGCCGCGCATGGTGGATCCATGCATAGGGATTGGCCTGGAAACCGGCAAAGCTGACGCGCTCGCTGATGCCGAGCTCGCGCGCGAGCGCTTCGAGCCGGCCGCGCGAAGCGCCGTCGCCCACCAGCACAAGCCGCTCGCACAAGCCCGTGCCCCTGACCAGCGCCGCGTAGGCCCGCAGCAGCGTGGTGAAATCCTTCTGGCTTTCTTCCAGCCGCCCCACCGAAACAATGTAGGGATGCGCCGGCGGCTTGAACGGCGCCTTGCCGAGCGCACGGATGCGATCGAGGTCAGTGGCGTTGTACAGGCGGATGAATTTGTCGGCGGCCTCGGGAATCAGCGCCCGCGCATCGGCCAGCATGCTGTCGTTGAGCACCACGATGCGGTCATAGTGCTCACGGCACTGGCGTCGCAGCTTGCGCAGCTTGCGGCGGTTCTCGCGCTCCAGGTGTGCCACGCTGAAATGCTGGTAGCCGATCATCGGCACCGGCAGGCGACCGGTCAGCCGCGACAGCGACATGTCGTAGTCGATCACCAGGTCATAGTCCCGCGCGATACCGCGAAAGCGCCGGTTGACCAGCGGCTTGCGCAGCGGCGGCAACAACACTTCTTCATAGATCTTGCCCAACGGGCCCAGCTTGCCGGCTTTTTTCAATTGCCGGCAGCGCGAGAGCCAGGCCTCCGGCGCGAGGATATGGATCTTGACGTCCGGCGGCAACATAGCGCGGAAATGCGTCTCCAGCGCTTCGGTCGGATAGGTCAGCGTCAGGCCGATCTCGAAGCGCTCTCGATCCAGCGAGGCCAGCAGCGACACCAGCGAGGTCTCGATGCCGCCGCGCAGGAAGTGGGTCAGGTGGAAGAGGATGCGTTGCTTGGCCATGCGGGGCTTGTGTGATCCATGAAAAGACGGGATGGACGGCAGCAATGCCGGTCAGGGCGGCGCTATGCCGGTACCGCCCCGCCGGCAAGCCCCGGGTCAGCCGTAGAGCATGCGGACGTTCTCGCCCGACAGGGCCGCGCGGAAGCTTGCCAGGGCATCGTCGGATGGCGTGACCAGCCACTGCCGCCCCAGTTCCGCCTCGCAGCGCGCGCCGGTGGTGGCGTAGCTCACGCGCACCGGCACGCCTGGCGCATTGGCCACACTCGCCAAGTAGGGCGTGAGCAACTCGCGCAGCAGTTCCGTGGAGGCATTGCCGTTGAACGCCAGGCCGACCGCCTCGGCGTACTTGGCGCGCGCCGCCACCAGGTCCATCACCGATTCAGCGGTGAAGCGCACGCCACCGGTAAAGGTGTCGTGACGGGCGTTGCCTTGCACGATCACCATCTCGTCCTCGCGGAACATATGGCGGTTGGCATCGAACAATTCGTTGAACACCGTCATCTCGACCTGTCCGGTACCGTCGTCAAGCAAGACAATCAGCATCTTGCCGCGCTGCGTCATCTGGGTGCGCATGCCGGTGATGACACCAGCGATGACTTTGCCACGCACGTCGCGGCCGTAGCCGCCGCCATTGCCTTGCACTTCCTTTTCCAGGCCGGCCAGCGTGCCCTTGAGGAAGCGGCCGACTTCGTCCCGATAGGCGTCGAACAGGTGGCCGGAGAAGTAATAGCCCAGCGCCTGCTTTTCTTCCTGCAGCATGCGCTTGGGCGCCCAGGCCGGTTCGTCGACCAGCGAGGGGCGGTGCGATTCGCCGGCGTCAGCCATCAGGTCGAACAGCGACACCTGGTTGGCTGACTCGGCCTTCTGCTCGGCGGCTTCCATGGCACGCGACACCGAGGCCAGCAACTGGCCGCGATTGGCGTTGAGGCTGTCGAAGGCGCCGGCGCGAATCAGCGCCTCGATGGTGCGGCGGTTGACCTGGCGGCGGTCGACGCGCTCGCAGAAATCGAACAGGTCGGCAAAGGGCTTTTCCTCGCGGGCGCGCAGGATGTCCTCGATGGCACCCTGCCCCGAGCCCTTGATTCCGCCAAGGCCGTAGCGGATGGTCTTGGCGTCGGTCGGCGCGAAGCGGTATTCGCTGGCGTTGACGTCAGGCGGCAGCACCTGGAGCTTGTTGAGCTTGCAATCGTCAAAGAGGATCTTGACCTTGTCGGTGTCGTCCATGGCGAGCGACATATTCGCAGCCATGAACGCGGCTGGATGGTGCGCCTTGAGCCAGGCCGTGTAGTAGGCCAGCAACGCGTAAGCGGCCGCGTGCGATTTGTTGAAGCCGTAGCCCGCGAACTTTTCCATCAGGTCGAAGGTGTCGTCCGCCTTCTCGGCGGTCAGGCCGTTCTTGGCCGCACCCTCGCGGAACAGCTCGCGGTGCTGGGCCATTTCCTCGGCCTTCTTCTTGCCCATGGCGCGGCGCAGCAAGTCGGCGCCGCCCAGCGAGTAGCCGCCGATGATCTGCGCCATCTGCATCACCTGCTCCTGGTAGACCATGATGCCATAGGTCTCCTTGAGCACCGGCTCGACGCGCGGGTCCGGGTACTCCACCTTCTCGCGGCCGTGCTTACGGGCGCAGAAGCTGGGGATCAGGTCCATCGGGCCTGGGCGGTAGAGTGCCACCAGCGCGATGATGTCCTCAAAGCGGTCAGGCTTGGCGTCCTTCAGCATGCCCTGCATGCCGCGGCTTTCCAGCTGGAACACGGCGACCGTGTTGGCCGTCTTGAGGATGTCGAATGCCTTGCTGTCGTCGAGCGGGATGTGGCTGCAGTTCCAGTCCGCCATGGACGGATCGAGCCTGCGGATATAGCGCTCGGCCCAGTCCAGGATGGTCAGCGTGGTCAGGCCCAAGAAGTCGAACTTGACCAGGCCGGCGGCTTCCACGTCGTCCTTGTCGTACTGGCTGACCACACCGCTCATGCCGTCGTTCTGCGCGCCCTGGGTATAGAGCGGGCAGAAATCCGTCAGCTTGCCCGGGGCGATCAGCACGCCGCCGGCGTGCATGCCGACGTTACGCGTCATGCCTTCCACGCGCTGCGCCAGCTCCAGCAGCTGGCGCACTTCTTCTTCGTTCTTCTCGCGCTCGGTCAGGAGCGGCTCTTCCTTCTTGGCTTCCTCGATGGTGACGAGCTTGCCCGGCTTGAAAGGAATCAGCTTGGCGATGCCGTCGACAAAGCCATAGCCCAGGTCGAGCACGCGGCCCACGTCGCGCACCGCGGCCTTGGCGGCCATGGTGCCGAAGGTGGCGATCTGCGATACCGCGGCGTGGCCGTACTTCTCCTTCACGTACGTGATAACGCGATCGCGCCCCTGCTGGCAGAAGTCGATGTCGAAGTCGGGCATTGAAACCCGTTCCGGGTTCAGGAACCGCTCGAACAGCAGCGCGTACTTGAGCGGATCCAGATCGGTAATACCGAGCGCATAGGCCACCAGCGAACCAGCGCCGGAGCCCCGTCCCGGCCCGACCGGCACGCCGTTGTTCTTAGCCCAGTTGATAAAGTCCGCCACGATCAGGAAGTAGCCGGGGAAGCCCATCTTGATGATGGTACCGGTCTCGAACTCCAGCCTCGCGTAGTACTCGGGGCGCTTGGCCTCGCGCACGGCTTCGTCGGGGAACAGCACCACCATGCGCTTTTCCAGGCCTTCCTTGGCCAGGTGCACAAGGTAATCGTCGAGCGACATGCCGTCGGGCGTCGGAAACAGCGGCAGGCGCGGCTTGCCCAGTTCCAGCGTGAGGTTGCAGCGGCGCGCGATCTGCACCGCGTTTTCCAGCGCGGACGGGATGTCGGCGAACAGCGCGCACATCTCGTCCTGGGTCTTGAAATACTGGTCGGTGGTGAAGCGCCGCACGCGGCGGGGGTTAGCCAGCAGCTCCCCTTCGGCGATGCAGGTGCGAGCCTCGTGCGCCGTGAAATCGTCAGGCGTCATGAACTGCACCGGGTGCGTCGCCACCACCGGCAAGCCCAGCCTGGCCGCCAACTGCACCGCCTGCTGCACATAGGCATCAGTGCCGGGCAGGCCTGCACGCTGCAGCTCGATATAGAAGCGCTGCGGGAACACCTTTGCCCAATGCGCGGCGGCCTGCGCCGCGGCCGCATCGTTGCCATTGGCCAGCGCCATGCCGATGTCACCGCCCATCGCGCCAGACAGCGCAATCAGGCCGGTGGCCAGCGGCTGGCCCTCTTCGCCGGCTTCGTCGAACCAGGCGGGGTCGATCTCGGCGCGGCCGCGGTACTGGTTGGAAAGCCACGCGCGCGACAGCAGCACGCAGAGATTGAGGTAGCCAATCCGGTCCCGGACCAACAGCAGCAAGCGCGTCGGCTTGTCGCGATCGTCGGCGTTGGTCAGCCAGACGTCGGCGCCAACCACGGGCTTGACGCCGCCGCCGCGCGCTTCCTTGTAGAAGCGGATCAGGCCGAAGGCATTGGCCAGGTCAGTCAGGGCGAGCGCGCCCATGCCATCGGCGGCCGCAGCCTTGACGGCATCGTCCAGGCGCACGATGCCGTCGACGACGGAGTATTCGGAATGAAGACGGAGATGAACGAAGCGAGGTGCAGACATGGCCGTAATTGTACCGGCTCGGCATGTCCGCGCCTGCCTTCTTTGCGCTACGAGCCCGACGGCAAGACTGAGCCAGGCGCTCGGAAAAGCCCGGCAGGAGGCCTGCGAGGCGCTATAATTTCGCCTTTCCAATCAGGCAGTTACCGCGCGCTCGCAAGGCGCGGTCCCGTCGCGCGCCACCTATGCAGATCGTAAACATCTCCGCTTACAAGTTCGTCTCACTGGACGATATCCCGGTCTTGCGCCCGGAAATGCGCGCGCGCTGTGAAGCACACGGGCTCAAGGGCACGATCCTGCTCGCGCCGGAAGGCATCAACCTGTTCCTCGCCGGCGTGCGCGAGGCCATCGACGGCTTCCTCGCCTGGCTGCATGCCGACCCGCGCTTTGCCGATATCGAGCCCAAGGAGAGCCTGTCGGAAAACCAGCCCTTCAAGCGCATGCTGGTGCGTGAGAAGAAGGAAATCATCACCATGAAGATGCCGCTGATCCGCCCCGAAGCCGGTCGGGCGCCGGCGGTGACGCCAGTCGAGCTCAAGCGCTGGCTGGACCAGGGCCACGACGATGCCGGCCGCCCTGTGGTGATGCTGGATACACGCAACGCCTTTGAGGTCGCCGTCGGCACGTTCGAGCAGGCGGTCGATTACGACATCGCCAAGTTCAGCGATTTTCCGCCAGCCATTGCCGCGCACAAGGCGGAGTTCGCGGGCAAGACCATCGTGTCGTTCTGCACCGGCGGCATTCGCTGCGAGAAGGCCGCCATCCACATGCAGGAAGCCGGCATCGAGCATGTCTACCAGCTAGAGGGGGGCATCCTGAAGTATTTCGAGGAAGTGGGTGGCAGCCACTATCAGGGCGACTGCTTTGTCTTCGACTACCGCACCGCGCTGAACCCCAACCTGGAGCCGGCTGGCCCCAAGCAGTGTTTTGCCTGCCGCGCCGTGGTCACCGCCGAAGAGCAGCAAAGCCCGCACTACGTGGTGGGCCAGAGCTGCCCGCACTGCATCGGGGAAGGCACCGGGACGGCAGCGGCGGCCGCCTGAGCGCGCTGGCGTCCCTCAGGCGGCCAGCAAGTGGTAGAGGTTGCGCAGCATGCCGGCGGTGGCGCCCCAGATAAACCGGTGGCCGCCATCCTCGCGCGGGAACGGCATGGCGTAGAACAGCCGCTCGCCGTCCACCCAGCGAAACAGGCGCTGCTCGTGATGCGACGGGTCCATCAGGAAACCTAGCGGCACTTCAAACACATCGGCAACCTCGCGCGCATCGGGCCGCAGCGTGAAGCCGTCGCGGACCAGGCCCACCACCGGGCTCACATGGAAGCCGGTGCCGGTGATGTAGTCGGGCAAGCTGCCCAGCACCTCCACATAATCGCGCGCCAGCCCCACCTCTTCCTCCGTTTCGCGCAGTGCCGTCGCCGTCCGGTCGATATCGAACGCTTCGTGGCGGCCGCCGGGGAAACTGATTTGCCCGGCGTGCGCGCTCAGGTTGGCGTTGCGCTCGGTCAGCAGCACGGTCAGCCCATCCTCACGCTCCACCAACGGTACCAGCACGGCTGCATCGCGCAGCTTCAGGCTGCGGTCATAGGCGCGCGACTCATCGGTCAGCTCGGGGTCCCAGGCAGGGGGCGACTGGAGCCGATGGCGGATGAATTCCGGGCGCAGGCGCACGTCGGCCAGCGGCGGGTGCCGCGTGTCGGTGGCGACGATGGGGAGGGATTCGGGATCAAAGGCAGGACGCATAATCGTTGCGAGTATGACAGAAGCCGGCCAAACCGTTTGTGCTGCGACGCGGCAAACGTGGCACGCGGAGATGCAAAAAGGGCACCCGAAGGTGCCCTTTTTGCGCAGCCTCGACCGGCAAGCCGATCGAGGCGACTGGCGGCTTACTGAGCAGCAGCAGCCTTGGCAGCAGCCTTGGCCGGTGCCGACTTGTATGCCAGCTTTTCCTTGATCCGCGCGGACTTGCCCGAACGCTGACGCAGGTAGTACAGCTTGGCGCGGCGGACGTCGCCACGGCGCTTCACTTCGATCGCTGCGATCAGCGGCGAGTACAGCTGGAACGTACGTTCCACGCCTTCACCCGACGAAATCTTGCGCACGATGAAGGACGAATTCAGGCCACGATTGCGCTTGGCAATCACGACGCCTTCATAAGCCTGGACGCGCTTGCGGTTACCTTCCACCACGTTCACGCTGACGATCACGGTGTCGCCGGGTGCGAATGCGGGGATGGTCTTGTTCGCGGTCAGACGCGCGATTTCGTCTTTCTCGATCAGCTCGATGATGTTCATCGTTTCTTCTCCTTGTCCATCATGCCGACGTTGTATGCCCCAGGCATGGCCTGGGCCCCGGCAGAGGATGGGGTTTCACTTGGCGGGAGCGAGCTCCCGCCCTTCTTTCGCCAGCCATGTCGACAGGAATTTCTCGTCGACCCGGCTCAGCAACCCTTGACTGCGCGCTGCCTCGATCAGATCGGGGCGCTTCTTCGCAGTATTGGCCAGCGCCTGCTGGCGCCGCCACTTCTCGATCTCGGCATGATGGCCCCCGAGCAAGATATCGGGCACCCGCACACCTTCGTATTCTTCTGGCCGCGTGTAGTGCGGACAATCCAGCAGCCCGTTGACGAAGCTGTCCTGAACCGCCGACTGGGCATCGCCCAACACACCCGGCAAATGCCTGACCACCGCGTCGATCACGGCCATGGCCGGCAGCTCGCCACCGGATAGCACGAAATCGCCGAGGCTGATTTCCTCATCGACCCGACGCTCGATCAACCGCTGGTCAATCGCTTCGTAGCGTCCGCACAGCATCACCAGGCCTGGACGCTGTGCCAGTGACATCACCTTTTGGTGCGTCAGCGGCGCGCCTTGCGGCGACATCAGCACCACGTGCGGCCGCACCGGCGCCTCCTGGCCCTCCGGCTTGGCCTGCGCCGCCTGCTGGGCGGAACACGCCGCGTCGATGGCATCTTCCAGCGGCTTGGCCAGCATCACCATGCCAGGGCCGCCGCCGTAGGGGCGATCGTCGATGGTACGGTAGTTGTCGCTGGTGAAGTCGCGTGGATTCCAGGTGCGCAACGTGTAGCGCTGCTGCTTTGCCGCCCGACTGGTAATGCCCCAGTCGGTCAGCGCGCGAAACATCTCGGGAAACAGCGTGATCACGTCGAACTGCATCCGCCTCTCCCTTTACTTGCCCACCACTCGCCCACCGGCTATCGCCGGCCAAGCACCCTTGCCTTCAGCAGCTCGGGCCGCTCAGTAATCCAGGCCCCAGTCCACCACCACGCGCCGGGCCGAGATATCGACCGAGCGCAGGAATGCGTCGACAAAGGGAATCAGGCGCTCACCCGCCTTGCCATCGGGCAAGGCATGCGCCACCTGCAGGATCTGGTGCGCACCGTTGTCGATCAGCCCGGACACTTCGCCCAGCGACTCGCCCTGCTCATTGAACACGGCACAGCCAATCAGATCGACCCAGTAGAATTCGTTCTCATCCGGCGCGGGGAAGTCCTCGCGACGAATCCAGACACGGCGCCCCTTGAGCGCCTCCGAGTGGTTGCGCTCGGACACGCCGCTCGCCTGGGCCACTACGGTACCGCTGTGCTCGCGGGACTGCACGATCTTCACGCACAAGGCCTCGGAGGCCACGGCATCTGCCGCGCCAACCAGGCCGGTTGGCGGCGGTTTGAGCAGCCACCAGCGGCGCGCGTGCAACAGCGCGCTTGCATCGTCGGCATGCGGCTGGACCTTGATCCAGCCCCGTATCCCATAAGCCGCACCGATATAACCGACCTCGATCAGGTCGTCCGGCAGCTTATCGGTATACGCCAGCGCAGCCGGCAACCCGGTTGCACCGCGCTTGAGACTGGGCTTTTCCTGCTCACCGGCCTCGCGCCGGGCCGAGGGCTCGAGCGGCACATTGAGTGGCCGCCGCGCCGGGGCGCCTTGCTTGCGTTCTGTCACGTGTCGTTTGCCACGCGTCGCGAAACGCGCGTCACAACAATCAGGCTGCAGCCTTGGCGGCGTTTTGCTTGACCAGACGGGCAACCGTCGGCGACAGCTGGGCGCCAACGCCGGTCCAGTACGTCAGGCGGTCTTGCACCAGACGCAGGCCTTCTTCGCTTGCCGAAGCCAGGGGGTTGTAGAAACCAATACGCTCGATGAAACGGCCATCGCGACGATTACGCGAGTCAGCAGCGACGATATTGAAGAAGGGGCGCTTCTTGCTGCCACCGCGAGCCAGACGGATTACGACCATGGGTTTGATTCCTCAGAAAACTTGATGTTCGAACACGAAACGCAAGAGTATAGACCAAATTCCGAGGCCAAACAAACACTTAGAGCGATTGACGCGACACCCGGCCGCAGGCATCGTGGTGAAAACCCCGACAGGAGCGCGCGCCATGCGATTTCATCTTCACATTCGCAGCTTCCGAACCCTGCTCGCGAGCACTTTCTCGGCGTTCGCAGCCGCGATCTGGTTCAGCCCCAATGCCAACGCCGCCCTGCCGCTGGATCAGATCCAGCTGCCCCCAGGCTTTCACATCGAATTGCTGAGCGCGGAGGTGCCGGAAGCCCGTGGCATGACCCTGTCGCCGGCAGGCACGCTCTTCATCGGCACCCGCAGCGAAGGCAAGGTGTATGCGATCCGCAACCCGCTGGCGCCCGCCCCGAAGGTGAAGACTATCGCCACCGGCCTGACCATGCCGGTGGGCGTGGCCTTCCGCAACGGCGCGCTGTACGCCTCCTCGACCTCGCAGATCGTCCGGCTGGATGATATCGATGCCCGCCTGGACAACCCGCCCAAACCCATCGTGGTAAGTGATCGCTTTCCCTCCGAAACGCACCACGGGTGGAAGTTTATCGCCTTTGGCCCGGATGGATATCTGTACGTGCCGGTCGGCGCGCCGTGCAATATCTGCGCGCCCGACGAGAACCGTTACGCCAACATCATGAAGATGAAGCCGGACGGCACCGACTTGCAGGTCGTGGCCAGGGGGGTGCGCAACTCGGTAGGCTTTGACTGGCACCCGGCCACCCGGCAGCTCTGGTTCACCGACAACGGGCGCGACATGTTGGGGGACGATGTGCCCGACGACGAGCTCAACCACCTTACCCGGGCGGGCCAGCATTTCGGCTACCCGTACTGCCACGCCGGCAGCGTCCCCGACCCCGAGTTCGGCAAGCAGCGCGCCTGCTCCGAGTTCGAGCCGCCGGCCGCAAAGCTGGGCGCGCATGTCGCCGCGCTCGGCATGCGCTTTTATACCGGCACGCAATTCCCCGCCGAGTACCGCAACAGCATTTTCATTGCCGAACACGGCAGCTGGAACCGGACCAAGCCGGTCGGCTACCGCGTCGTCCGGGTGGTACTGAATGAGCGCGGCCAGGCGGTGCGCCAGGAGGTGTTCGCGCGAGGCTGGCTGCAGGGCGACAAACCCTGGGGCCGGCCTGCCGATGTCCAGGTTGCCCCGGACGGTTCGCTGCTGGTCAGCGACGACATGGCGGGCGCGGTCTATCGCATCCGCTACGCACCCTGAGCCCTTGCCGCGCGCCGGATACAGCCCGGCCCCCAGGACAGTGGAGAAACAATCCGTTACACCGGTAACGGCTTTAGCATAGGCGCACCGAAGACGCGTGCGTACCATGAACCCATATCTCGAACAACCTCACCACGCGACAGGATACTGGGATTCCGCATGCTCCCCCGCACCCTCCTGCGCGACTCGGTGGCTGGCATCCTGTTGGCCGTTTCCTTGCTCGGCCTCAATGCTGTCAGCCATGCACAGGTCGCGTTTTGGCAACATGGCCGGCCCGAAGGCCGGATTGTGAGCAATGCGCATGGCCAGCCAGGCCACGGCGCATGGGAAATGGCGAGTGTACGCGCGGAACGGCAAGACCATGTGCGTGCCCAGATCGAACGAATGGAAGCCCGCGCGCGCGCCGATGACCGCCTGAATGGCCGCCCCCTGCCACCTCAGGAACGCGACGATGAACGCAACCGGCAGTCGGATCGCAATATGCAAGGCGACAACGGGCGTGGCGAGCAGCGCGGCTCCGGCATGGGCCCGGGCTGGCAAGCGCGCGGACGAGACGGCGGCCGCTAGGCACGCCCCCCCCTCCTCACTGCCTTCCATGGCTGATTGCCGTGCCCACGGCAATCACGCTCTACTCTCTACTTGCCCCCTCCTCGACGATATGCCGCGAAAGAAACTCTCGCGGGCATCCGCGTCCGACCCGCAAAGCTTCCTGCCCTGCTCCGCCGGAGTCCGCCCTCGGTTGATGCCGGCGTACAATGAGCGCCGGCGCCAGCCTGGCTGGCATTCACCTGAATTGCGCTTGCCGGCCGCCCCTGCCGGTCATTAACCTAGCTGTCGCCCCATGCCCGCCGCTACCCAAGTTTCAGCCACCGCTGCCCCCAAGCCGCTTCAGGGCAAATCCAAACTGATCACGGTCGCACTGGCCTTCCTGTTCGGCACCGTGGGCCTGCATCGCTTCTACCTGGGTGGCTTGCGCGATAAGTTTGCCTGGGCGCACCTGCTGGCGGCACTCGCCGGGGTCATCGGCGTCATGTCGATGCAAACTAGCGCCGGCTCGCCGGCCCTGAACTGGACCTTCGCCATTGCCGGCGGCACGTCGGTGATCAGCGCCTTCCTGGCGGCCATCGTGTATGGCCTGCGCCCCGACGACAAATGGGATGCCCGCTTCAACCCGCATGGCACGCCAACCCGTTCGGGCTGGCCCGTCGTGATCCTCGTCATCCTGTCCCTGCTGATCGGCACCGGCCTGCTGATGGCGGGCTTGGCCATCAGTTTCCAGACTTTCTTCGAATCCCAGGTCGAAGCCGCGCGCGCCTTGTCGCAATAAGCCTCAGGTCCCAGGCCCAGCCCCCCCCCGGCGCCGATGCACTTCGACCTGCTGGACATCGCCGTGTTCGTGCGCGCAGCGTCGCTGGGCAACCTCTCGGCAGCGGCGCGCGATCTCGGGTTATCCACCTCCTCGGCCAGCAGCCGCCTGGCCCAGCTCGAGCAGCGGCTCGGCACGCGGCTGCTGCACCGGACCACGCGCCGCATCTCCCTGACCGGCGAGGGTGAGCGCTTCCTCGAACATGCCGCGCATTTGCTCGACACAGCCGGCCAGGCCGCGCAATCAGTGGGCCGCGGCGCGCAGGCGCCCCAGGGGCAGTTGCGGGTCACGGTGCCCGCATCTTTTGGCCGCCAGCACGTCTCGCCGGCCATCCCTGCCTTTCTCGCCGCCTACCCGGGACTGACGCTGGACCTGCGCCTGACCGACCAGGTGATCGGCCTGGTCGAGGCCGGCGTCGACGTGGCATTACGCATGGGTGCGTTGCCGGACTCATCCCTGGTGGCACGCCCCCTGGCCCCTAGCCATCGCGCCGTTTGCGCTTCGCCTGGCTATCTTGCTGCGCACGGCACGCCCCGGCATCCCGAAGAGTTGCGCCACCACAATTGCATCGTGCTGGGCGACCAGTCCTCCTGGCAGTTCGACACGGCGCTAGGCAAGACAGCAGTAGCGGTCGCCGGCAACCTGCGCACGGACAACGGCGAAGTCATCCGGGATGCGATCCTGGCTGGCATGGGGCTGGCGCTCAAGTCGACCTGGGACGTTGGCCCTTACCTGCGCAGCGGCGCGCTGGTCCGCGTGCTCCCCGATTACCCGGTGCTGCCGGCCGTGTCGATCTGGGCGGTCTATCCCAGCCGCCGCCAGGTGCCCGCGAAGACGCACGCATTTATCGATTTCTTTGCTGCGCGCTTCGGCTCCCCACCCTACTGGGATAGCCCAGAGGCCACGGCTCCCGCCCCGTAAAAAACACAGCTTGGCTCCCTACGCGAAGTACTGTATAAATATACAGTATCAACTGTAGCCACAGGACCGCCGACGTGCCGACCCGACCACCCTCCTCCAGCCCGCTGAAAGGCCGGGCGGCGCGCTCGAACGACGTCAGCCGGTTCGACGCCTGGACCCGCGAACGGGTCGCCGACGAGTCCCAAGCCTTCGATGAGCCAGAGACACCCCAAATCCAGACCATTGTCTTCACGGAGAAGGCCAAACGCATCGTCTCGCGCAACCAATCGCCAGACCTGCCGTTCGACGCGTCCATCAACCCGTACCGCGGGTGCGAGCATGGCTGTATCTATTGCTATGCCCGGCCCAGCCACGCCTATCTGGGGCTTTCGCCGGGCCTCGACTTCGAAACCCGCCTGTACGCAAAAGACAACGCCGCCGCCTTGCTCGAGGCCGAACTGGCTCACCGCAACTACGTACCGACGGTAATCGCGCTGGGGGCCAATACGGATCCTTACCAACCCATCGAGCGGGATCTCAAGATCACGCGCGGCATCCTGGAAGTGCTGGAGCGATTCAACCATCCGGTGGCCATCACGACCAAGTCGGGCGTGGTCACGCGCGACATCGACATCCTGCAGCGCATGGCGGCCAAGAACCTGGTCCGGGTCCATATGTCGGTCACATCGCTCAAGAACGAGATCGCCCGCACGCTGGAGCCCCGCGCAAGCGCGCCGGCGCGCCGCCTGGCAGCCATCGCTTCCCTGAGCGAGGCCGGCATCCCGGTGGGGGTGATGGTGGCGCCAGTCATTCCGAGCCTGACCGATCCGGAAATGGAGTCCATCCTTGACGCCGGCGCCAGGGCCGGCGCGAAAACCGCGGCGTATATCCTGCTGCGCCTGCCGCGCGAGGTGGAGCAGTTGTTCTCAGAGTGGCTGGCCACCTACCATCCGCTGCGCGCCCGGCACGTCGAAAGCCTGGTCGCGCAAATGCGCGGAGGCCGGGCCTACGACTCACGGTTCGGCACGCGCATGACCGGCACCGGCATCTTTGCCGAACTGCTGCGCAAGCGCTTCAAGCTGGCCTGCCAGCGCTTCGGGCTCAATGCTGAGCGCCACCCCCTCACCATCGAACATTTCTCCCAGGCGAGCGCCGCGCCGCAGATGTCGCTGTTCTAGGCCGGATGCGCAGGACAGCGAGGCTTCAGGCGTGCGGCGCCTTCTCGTCGACCGCGATCGCCAGCGTTTCCTTGATCTCTTCCATCACCACGTAACTCTTGGACTGGGCGGCGCCCGGCAACTGCAACAGGATGTCGCCCAGCAGGCGGCGGTACTCGCCGATCTCGCGGATGCGCGCCTTGATCAGGTAGTCGAAATCGCCCGAGACCAGATGGCACTCCAGTACTTCCGGAATGCGCGACACCTCGCGGCGGAACTGCTCGAACATATTGCCGGACTTGTTGCCCAGCGAGATCTCGACAAACACCAGCAAGCCGCTGCCGAGCAGCGCGGGATTCAGGCGCGCGTAGTAGCCCATGATGACGCCGTCACGCTCCATGCGCTTGACCCGCTCGATGCATGGCGTGATGGTCAGGCCAACCGCTTCCGCCAGTTCCTTCATCGACATACGCCCGTCCGCCTGGAGCAAGGCCAGGATCTTCCGATCCAGCCGGTCCAGGCTGCGCACGGGCTGACGACTCGTTCTCATTAGTTATTCCTGTTTCTCTGAAAATTACAATAACTATGACTGCTCATATTTAAATAGTATAGATGTAAATACTTTATCCACTCTATTTCTTGGTTGCGAGCCCCCGACTATGCGCGTTCTCGTTCTTGGCAGTGGCGTAATTGGCGTTACCAGCGCCTGGTACCTGGCCCGTGCCGGCCATGAAGTCACCGTGATCGACCGAGAGGCCGCACCCGCGCTGGGGACCAGTTTCGCCAACGCCGGCCAGATCTCCCCGGGCTATGCGTCGCCCTGGGCCGCACCCGGCGTGCCGCTCAAAGCCATCAAGTGGATGTTCCAGGAACACGCACCGCTGTCCATCAAACCGGACGGCACGCTGTTCCAGCTGCAATGGATGTGGCAGATGCTGATGAACTGCAGCGCTGAGCGCTATGCGGTCAACAAGGAACGCATGGTGCGCCTGGCCGAGTACAGCCGCGACTGCATCGTCGCCCTGCGCGCCGATACCGGCATCGCCTACGAAGGCCGCCAGCAAGGCACGCTGCAAGTCTTCCGCACCGCCGAGCAGCTCGACGGCGCCGCCAAGGACATTGCCGTGCTGGAGCAAGCCGGCGTGCCCTACCAGTTGCTATCGCGCGAGGAACTCGCCGCCAGCGAACCGGCCCTGGCCGCCGTCAGCCACAAGCTGACCGGCGGCCTGCGGCTACCCAACGATGAAACCGGCGACTGCCAGCTGTTCACCCGGCAACTCGCCGCCATGGCCGAAGGCCTGGGCGTGCAGTTCCAATACAACCGCTCCATCGACGGGCTGCTGACCAAGGGTGATGCCGTTACCGGCGCCATGGTGGGCGGCGAGCCTGTCATGGCCGACCTGGTCGTGGTGGCATTGGGCAGCTGGTCGACACCGTTCGTGAAGAATTTCCTGCCGGGCCTGTCGAACCTGCCGGTGTATCCACTCAAGGGCTTCTCGCTCACGGTGCCGATGACCAATGCCGATCGCAGCCCCGTTTCCACGGTGCTCGACGAAACCTTCAAGGTGGCAATCACCCGCTTCGACGATCGCATCCGCGTGGGCGGCATGGCGCAGATCGTGGGCTACGACCGCACGCTCGACCCGGCCAAGCGCCGCACCCTGGAGCATGTGGTCACGGACCTGTTCCCGGGCGCGGGCGATGTCAGCCGTGCCAGCTTCTGGACCGGCCTGCGCCCGATGACACCGGATGGCACGCCCATCGTCGGCCCCACGCAGGTCAAGGGCCTGTGGCTCAATACCGGCCATGGCACACTGGGCTGGACCATGGCCTGCGGCTCGGGCAAGCTGCTGTCGGACCTGGTGTCCGGCACCTCGCCGGCGATCCGCGCGGACGACCTCTCGGTGGCTCGCTATCTCAAGCCAGCGAGAACGCACGCCGCCCCGCGCCACGCAGCGGCCTGATCCGCGCATCGGTTTCGAGGAAGTAAAAAAAGGCGACCCGCGGGTCGCCTTTTTTCTTGCCTGGACCAGGAAGACCTCAGAACTGCGCTTCGCTCAACGCATTGACCGGCACCGCGCCCGCCACGATGGCATCGCGCAAACCCGATGCCTGTGACAGGATGTGCTCCGCGAAGAAATGCGCCGTCGAGATCTTGGCGTCGTGGAAGGACGGATCCTCGCCACGCTTCGCATCCGCCGCGAGCATCGCGCGGCCAAGCTGCCAGCCCGAAAACACGATGCCGCAGAGCTTCAGGTAAGGCACGCTGCCGGCAAACACGGCATTCGGGTCCGACTTGGCATTGGCCACGACGAACGCCACGACGGTCTCCAGCGCGGCGCGCCCCTTGGCCAGTTGCGCCTGTACCGCGGTGAATGCCGCGCCACCATGCTTGCCCAGCGCTGCCTCGGTCTCGGCAATCTGCTCGCAGATCGCACGGGCCACCGCGCCACCGTCGCGCAGCGTCTTGCGGCCGACGAGGTCGTTCGCCTGGATCGCGGTCGTGCCTTCGTAGATCGGCAGGATGCGGGCATCGCGATAATGCTGGGCCGCGCCGGTCTCCTCGATGAAGCCCATGCCGCCGTGCACCTGTACGCCGAGGCTGGTCACATCGATCGACAATTCGGTGCTCCAGCCCTTGACGATGGGCACCATGAACTCGTAGAATGCCTGGCTTTGCTTGCGCACCGCGTCGTCGGCATGCTGGTGCGCCGTGTCGCACGCGGCGGCGGCCACATACGCTACCGCGCGCGCGCCTTCGATCAGCGAGCGCATGGTCATCAGCATGCGCTTGACGTCCGGGTGATGAATGATGGTCACAGCTTCGCGTGCGGAACCATCGACCGGACGGCTTTGCACGCGCTCGCGGGCAAAATTCACAGCCTGCTGGTAGGCCCGCTCCGACACGGCGATGCCTTGCATGCCGACCGAGAAGCGCGCCGAGTTCATCATGATGAACATGTATTCCAGGCCGCGGTTTTCCTCGCCGACCAGCGTGCCGATGGCGCCACCGTGGTCGCCGAACTGCAGCACGGCTGTGGGGCTGGCCTTGATGCCCAGCTTGTGCTCGATCGACACGCAGTGCGCATCATTGCGCGCGCCCAGCGAACCATCCTCATTCACCAGGAACTTGGGCACGATGAACAGCGAGATGCCCTTGACGCCCTCGGGTGCCGTGGGCGTGCGCGCAAGAACGAGATGGACGATGTTCTGCGCCATGTCGTGCTCACCGTAGGTGATGAAGATCTTGGTGCCGAACACCTTGTAGGTACCGTCACCCTGCGGCTCGGCGCGTGTGCGCACGGCCGCCAGGTCCGAGCCGGCCTGTGGCTCGGTCAGGTTCATGGTGCCGGTCCATTCGCCGGAGATCAGCTTGGGCAGGAAGGTGGCCTTCTGCGCGTCGCTGCCCGCGGTCAGCAGGGCTTCGATGGCGCCGTCTGTCAGCAACGGGCACAGGGCGAACGACAGGTTCGCCGTGTTCAGCATCTCGTTGCAGGCGGTGGCGATCAACTTGGGCAAGCCCTGGCCGCCAAATTCCTGCGGATGCAGCACGCCCTGCCAGCCACCTTCGCCAAACTGGCGGAACGCGTCCTTGAAACCGGGCGTGGTGGTAACCACACCGTCCTTCCAGCTGCTCGGATCGGTGTCGCCAATGCGGTTGAGCGGCGCCACCACTTGTTCGTTGAATTTGGCTGCCTCGTCGAGCACCGCCTGCGCCGTCTCCGGCGTGGCGTCCTCGAAGCCGGGCAGCTTGCTGACTGCGTCAAGATCAGCCAGTTCGTTCATCACGAACAGCATGTCCTTGAGCGGGGCACGGTAGGTCATCGATGTCTCCGGTATGTATAAAAAAGCCGTTCTCGGGCGGGCCCGGAACGGCTAGTACTTCCTGATCGAGCCCGGCGCGTCAAACGCCGTGCCGGGCAGTGGGGATCAGCCCAGCGCCGCCACCAGTTCGGGCACGACGGTGTTCAGATCGCCAACCAGGCCGTAGTCGGCCACCGAGAAGATCGGGGCTTCGGCATCCTTGTTGATCGCCACGATCACCTTGGAGTCCTTCATGCCAGCCAGATGCTGGATCGCGCCGGAAATGCCGACGGCGATGTACAGCTGCGGCGCAACGATCTTGCCGGTCTGGCCGACCTGGTAATCGTTGGGCACGAAGCCGGCATCGACAGCAGCGCGGGACGCGCCCATCGCGGCGTTCAGCTTGTCGGCCAGCGGCGTCAGCACCTTGGTGTAGTTCTCGCCGGAACCCACGCCACGGCCACCGGACACGATGATCTTGGCCGCGGTCAGCTCGGGGCGGTCGCTCTTGGTGACTTCGCGCGAAACGAATTGCGAGATGCCAGCGTCGGCCACGGCGGGCAGGCTTTCCACGGCGGCCGAGCCACCTTCGGCTGCGGCAGCGTCAAAGCCGGTACCGCGCACGGTGATGACCTTGACCTTGTCCGACGATTGAACGATCGAGATCGCGTTGCCGGCGTAGATCGGGCGCTCGAACGTGTCCGGGCTGTCGACCTTGGTGATGTCCGACAACTGGGCTACGTCCAGCTTGGCCGCGACGCGCGGCAGGATGTTCTTGCCGTAGGCCGATGCGGGCGCCAGGATGTGGCTGTAGTCGCTGGCGATGGCCAGCACTTGCTCGGCCACGTTTTCGGCCAGGCCGTCGGCGAACTGCGGCGCGTCGGCCAGCAGCACCTTGGACACGCCGGCGATCTTCGCGGCAGCGGCAGCGGCGGCGGCGGCATTGGCGCCGGCCACCAGCACGTGGACATCGCCGCCGCACTGGGCGGCTGCCGTCACGGTATTCAGCGTGGCGGCCTTGATGGATTGGTTGTCGTGTTCAGCAATGACGAGTGCAGTCATGTTTTATCTCCTGGCGCGCTCAGATGACCTTGGCTTCGTTCTTCAGCTTTTGCACCAGCGTCGCAACGTCCGGCACCATCACACCCGCGCTACGCTTGGGCGGCTCAACGACCTTGACGGTCTTCAGACGCGGCGCCACGTCCACGCCGAGATCTTCCGGCTTGACGATGTCGAGCGGCTTCTTCTTGGCCTTCATGATGTTCGGCAGCGTGACATAACGCGGCTCGTTCAGGCGCAGGTCGGTGGTCACCACCGCCGGCAGCTTGAGCGACAGGGTCTCCAGACCGCCGTCCACTTCACGCGTCACCGATGCGCGGCCATCGGCCACCACCACCTTCGAAGCGAAAGTGGCTTGCGGCAGGCCCGCCAGCGCAGCCAGCATCTGGCCGGTCTGGTTGGAGTCGTCGTCGATGGCCTGCTTGCCTAGGATCACCAGCTGCGGCTGTTCCTTGTCGACCAGGGCCTTGAGCAGCTTGGCCACGGCCAGCGGCTGCAGGTCTTCGTTCGATTCCACCAGGATGCCGCGGTCGGCACCGATGGCCATCGCCGTACGCAGGGTTTCCTGGCACTGGGTCACGCCGCAGGACACGGCGATCACCTCGGTGACCACCCCGGCTTCCCGCAGGCGCACCGCTTCTTCCACGGCGATTTCGTCAAACGGGTTCATGCTCATCTTGACGTTAGCCAGATCCACACCCGTGCCGTCCGACTTCACCCGGACCTTGACGTTGTAATCCACCACGCGCTTGACTGCGACGAGTACTTTCATGCGCTCACTCCACTGATAGTCGATAGTCAGAAATTTGGTTCGCCCGCCATTATAACCACCGGGTGGGTGGCACTCTTATTTTTCGAACGGTCGTACTATTTTATCGGTAAAGAATTGCCGGGCATAGCCCGGCAATGTGAAAACCTCGCCGTATTGTGCCGCAGGATGCCCTGCGGCACACGGTTTTTGAGGGTTTTTTCAAACTTACCAGGCGGTAATCACCGAATCCTTGAAAGTGCTCTGGACGTACTGCTTGATCTCCGGCGAATGATAGGCCTTGACCAGCTTGGCTACCCAGGGCTTGTTCTTGTCGGCTTCGCGGATGGCGATCAGGTTGGCATAGGGACCCTTGGGGCCTTCCATGGCAATCGCGTCCTTGGTGGGCGACAGGCCAGCCGATTCAGCGTAGTTACCGTTAATGGCGGCGGCGTCGAGGTCATCCAGCGAACGCGGCAGCTGCGCGGCGTCCAGTTCGACGATTCGGATCTTCTTCGGGTTGGAAACGATGTCCAGCGGCGTGGCCTTCAGGCCGGCATCCGGGCGCAGCTTGATCAGGCCCTTGCTTTGCAGCAACAGCAAGCCACGACCGCCATTGGTGGGGTCGTTCGGCACGCCAACGCGCGCGCCGTCCTTGAGCTGGTCGAGCGACTTGATCTTCTTGGAGTACACGCCCATCGGGAAGGTCACGGTGAAGGCGATGTGGGTGAACTTGTAGCCACGGTCCTTGATCTGCGCTTCCAGGTACGGCAGGTGCTGGTAGCTGTTGGCGTCCAGGTCGCCAGCGGCCAGCGCGGCGTTCGGCTGGACATAGTCACTGAACTCCACCAGCTGGATATTCAGGCCGTCCTTGGCCGCGACCTTCTTCACCTGCTCCATGATCTGGGCGTGCGGGCCTCCGGTGACGCCGATCTTGATCGGCTTTTCCTGCGCCATGGCGCCAGTGGCCAGGGTGGCGCCCAGGGCGGCGCCGACAATCCATTGCAGCAAGTTACGACGTTGCATGTTGACTTCCTTTATCTCGATGGCTCTATGTCTTTGCAGATAGCCAGGCGGATCGCCGGGCCGACTTGTTACTTGTGGCTGATGCGCCGCACCAGCCAGTCGCCGAAGCTTTGCACCGCTTGTACGAAGACGATCAGGATCAGCACCACCGCCACCATCACCTCGGTGATGTAGCGCTGGTAGCCGTAGCGGATGCCGAGGTCGCCCAGGCCGCCGCCACCGATGGCGCCGGCCATGGCCGAGTAGCCCACCAGGCTGACAAAGGTGATGGTCAGGCCGGCCACGATGCCGGGCATGGCCTCGGGCAGCAGCACCTTCATCACGATCTGGCCGGTGCTCGCACCCATCGACTGGGCGGCCTCGACCAGGCCTTTGTCGACTTCGCGCAGCGCGCTTTCCACCAGCCGTGCGATAAACGGGATCGCGGCGATGGTCAGCGGCACCACGGCCGCGGTCGTGCCGATCGACGAGCCCACGATAAAGCGCGTGAACGGAATCACCACCACCAGCAGGATGATGAAGGGGATCGAGCGCACGGCGTTGACCACCACGCCAATGGTGCGGTTGAACAGCGGGTGCGACAGCACGCCGCCGCGGTTGGTCAGGTGCAGCAGCACGCCCAGCGGCACGCCAAACAGCGCGCCGACCACGCCCGAGATGCTCACCATCAGCAGCGTCTCGTTGAACGAGGTCAGGAACAGGTCAAACATTTCAGACCACATGCTCGATCTCCTCCACCACCACGCCTTCTTGTTGCAGATACTCCATTGCCGCCTTCACGTCGGCCAGGTCGCCGGTGGCCATGATGGCCAGCGAGCCGAAGGCCTGGCCCTGGATTTCGTCGATATGCCCGTGCAGGATGTTGAAGTCCAGCCCGTAGCGGCGAATCGCCTGGGCCAGCACTGGCTGGTCCACGCCCGCGCCGGTGAAGGCCAGGCGATAGACGTGGTCGCGCCCGTTGCCGAGGCGGCTCTCCACGCGCTTGAGCACGCTTTGCGGCAGTTCCTGCGCGATCACGTCGCCGATCATGGCGCGCGTGACCGCATGCTGCGGACGCAGGAAGACGTCGATCACCCGGCCGGTTTCCACCACCTGGCCAGCCTCAAGCACGGCCACGCGGTCGCAGACCTGCTTGATCACTTCCATCTGGTGCGTGATCATGACGATGGTCAGGCCCAGCTCGCGATTGATCTGCTTGAGCAGTTCCAGGATGGAGCGCGTGGTCTCCGGATCGAGGGCGGACGTGGCCTCGTCCGAAAGCAGCACCTTGGGCTTGCTGGCCAATGCACGTGCAATCCCCACGCGCTGCTTCTGCCCGCCGCTGATCTGGGCAGGATAGCGATCCTTGAGCGCCGTCAGGCCAACCAGCTCCAGCAGCGGCAGCACCGTGTCGGAGATCTCGCTGCGGGATTTGCCAGCCAGCTCCAGCGGCAGCGCCACGTTGTCATAAACGGTGCGCGACGACAGCAGGTTGAAATGCTGGAAGATCATGCCGATGTCGCGGCGTGCCCGGCGCAACGCGCCGCTGTCGAGCGCGGTCAGTTCCTGGCCGGCGACGAAGACGCGGCCGGCGCTGGGGCGGTTAAGCAGGTTGATGGCGCGCACCAGCGTGCTCTTGCCAGCGCCGCTGCGGCCGATGATGCCGAAGACCTCACCTGCCGCAATCGACAGGTTGACGTCCCGCAGCGCATGCACCTCACCCGACCCGCCGGGGAAGCGCTGCGAAAGACCTTGCAGTTCGATCATGTGAAAAGAAAACGGCAACAGGCGAGTTTGTCTCTAGCACTGTTGCCGCATTTTATTTTTTTGGGCGAAGCGCGCATTTTAAGCGATCCGCTTCATACCAGAAACGACTTTTTGCCGATGTCTTTATGCGCTGTGGGCATATAGCCCAACAAAAACCAAAAAAAAGAGATTTACAAGACATCCCACAAGGGCGGGCGCTTGTCGAGGAAGGCCTGCACGCCTTCCAGCGCCGTCGGATCCATCATGTTGCAGGCCATGGTCTGCCCGGCGAGCTGGTAGGCCGCTTCGATGCCCATCTCCAGCTGGCGGTAGAACAGGCCCTTGCCGGCGGCCACGGCGGCGGCCGGCTTGGCGCAGATGCTGGCCGCCAGGCGTGCAACCTCGGCATCGAGGGCATCGGCGGGCACCACGCGGTTGACCAGCCCGCGGTCGCGGGCTTGCAGCGCGTCGATCATGTCACCGGTCAGCAGCATTTCCATGGCGTGCTTGCGCGACAGGTTGCGCGACAGCGCCACGCCTGGCGTGGCGCAGAACAAGCCAAGGTTGACGCCCGATACCGCAAAGCGAGCCACATCGGCGGCCACCGCCAGGTCGCACATCGCCACCAGTTGGCAGCCGGCCGCTGTGGCAATGCCCTGCACGCGCGCGATCACCGGCTGCGGCATCTTCTGCATCGCCATCATCATGCGGGTGCAGCGGTCGAACAGGCGGCGGTAGTAGTCGTGCGACGGGCTGGCGCGCATCTCGCGCAGATCATGTCCCGCGCAGAACGCACGGCCGGCGGCGGCCAGCACCACGACGCGGACCGAGGCATTGGCGCCGGCGCGGGCAAACGCCGCGCACAGCGCATCCAGCAGGTCCTCTGACAGCGCGTTGAACGCCTCCGGGCGGTTCATCGTCAGGCGCAGCACGCCCGGGGCGTCGAGGCTTTCGCTCACCAGCGGGGTCACGGCGCGGTTATCGGTTTCAGCCATGCGAGGGCCTCCTATCGTTCGAGCAGCACCTTGAGGTGTGCACACACGCTACGGCTCAGCGCGCTCAGGTTATAGCCGCCTTCAAGGCAACTGACGATGCGCCCCTTTGCATGGGCGCGGGCGACGTCGACCAGTTGGGCGGTGATCCAGGCATAGTCCTGCTCGACCAGCCCCATCTGCCCGAGGTCATCCTCTCGATGGGCGTCGAAGCCAGCCGAGATAAACAACATCTGCGGCTTGAACTCGTTCAGGCGCGGCAGCCAGATCGTCTCCACCACTTCGCGCACCGCCAGGCCGTTGGTATAGGCCGGCAGCGGGATGTTCGACATATTGGTGGCAATGTGCTCGGTGCCGCTGTAGGGATAAAACGGATGCTGGAAGAAGCTGCACATCAGCACCTGGGCGTCGCCACGGAATGCAGCTTCGGTGCCATTGCCGTGATGCACGTCGAAATCGACGATGGCCACGCGCTCCAGCCCGTGCGCGGCGAGCGCATGACGCGCGGCGATCGCCACATTGTTGTAGAAGCAGAAACCCATGGCCCGGTCCGGCTCGGCATGGTGGCCCGGCGGGCGCACGCAGCAGAACGCATTCTCGATCTCGCCCGCCATCACCGCGTCGGTAGCAGCCACCGCGGCGCCTGCCGCATGGGTGGCGGCGGCGAGCGTGTGCGGATTCATCAGGGTATCGGGATCGATCGGGTGGTAGCCGCTGGCCGGGCTGGCCGCGGCCAGCGAGGCGATGTACTGCGGAAGATGCACGCGCCCGATCTGCTCGGCGGTGGCGGCGCTCGCCTCGCGCCGGTCAAGCAGGCCATCCATGCCGTGCGAGATCAGGTGATCCTCAATGGCCTGCAGGCGCTCAGGGCACTCCGGATGGAATGGCCCCATCTCATGCAGCAGGAACTCGGGATGCGTGTAATAGCCTGTGGGCATGTCTTATTGCTTTCATCGTGGTCTCCATTCGTTACGTTAGCACATGCCGCGCCAGCCACCCAGCGACCTGCCGCGCGGACACCATCCGCTATACTCGCAGCGACTTGCAAAGGACACCATGACCGACTCCCAGCGCTCCCTGCGCCGCCCGCTTCTGGGCGCCGCACTTTCCGCTGCCGCATTGAGCTTGTGCGGCGTCTCCCCCGCCCTGCTTGCAGCCGGCAAGCGCCGCGTGAGCATGCGCGAAGAAGAAATCGAGCCGGGCCGCTACCGTGACAATCCCAAGAGCCGCGCCTTCATCGACGAGATGGTGGCACGCCACGGCTTTGCCCGCCAGACGCTGGAAGGCTGGTTCGGCCAGGCCGTGTATTCATCCACGGTGGTGCGCCTGATCATGCCGCCCGCCACGCCGGGACGCAAAAGCTGGCGCACCTACCGCTCGCGCTTTATCGAGCCGATCCGCATCAACGCGGGCGTGCGCTTCTGGCAGCAAAATCGCGAAACACTGCGCCGCGCGGAAGCCGAGTTCGGCGTGCCGGCCTCGGTGATCGTCGGCATCATCGGTGTCGAGACCATCTATGGCCGCGACATGGGTACCTTCCGCGTGATCGACTCGCTTTCCACGCTGGCCTTCGATTATCCGGACGTGCCCAACCGCGAAGCGCGCACCACGCTGTTCCGCAACCAGCTGACCGACTACCTGCTCTGGTGCCGCGACACCAACACCGATGTGTTCTCGGTGCTGGGCTCCTTCGCGGGTGCCGTGGGCATTCCGCAGTTCATGCCCACAAGCCTGCGCGAATACGCCATCGACTATGACGGCGACGGCCGCATCGACCTGCGCAGCAGCGCCACCGACGCGATCGGCAGCGTGGCGCGTTTCCTGCAGCTGCACGGCTGGGAACCGGGCCGCCCGGTGGTCTGGCGCATCGCCGCCGACGAGGGCAGCCGCGGCATCGCCGCCGCAGCCGCGGATGGCGAGCCATGGCCCACCCGCACGCTCAACCAGTTGCTCAAGGCCGGCCTGCGCGTGGACGAGCCGATCGACCCGACACGCGAAGGCGAAACCGGCGTGCTGGTGGTGGACCTGCCCACGCCCGGCGAAACCACCGACTACATGCTCGGCCTGCGCAACTTCTATGTGCTGACGCGCTACAACCGCAGCTTCTTCTACGCGCTGGCTGTGTACCAGCTGGGCGAGGCGGTCAAGGCGGCGATGGGCTAAGCCGGCATCCGCTGCGCGACAAGCAAAAAGCCCCCGCAAGACTGAACTCGCGGGGGCTTTTTCAATGCGCGCGGCAAGGCGGCATCAGGCCGGGAACACCCCGGTCGAAAGGTAGCGATCACCGCGATCGCACACCACGAACACGATGGTGGCATTCTCCACTTCCTCGGCGATACGCAGCGCGACGCACAGCGCGCCCGCAGCCGAGATGCCGCAGAAGATCCCTTCCTCGCGCGCCATGCGACGTGCCATGTGCTCGGCATCGCCCTGGCTGACAGGCTCGGTACGGTCAATGAATTTCGGATCGTAGATCTTCGGCATGTACGCCTCGGGCCACTTGCGGATGCCGGGAATACGCGAGCCTTCAGCCGGCTGCGCACCCACGATCTGGATCCCTGCGTTCTGTTCCTTCAGGTAGCGCGAGACACCGGTAATGGTGCCCGTGGTGCCCATGGCAGAGACGAAGTGAGTAATGCGCCCTTCGGTGTCGCGCCAGATCTCCGGGCCGGTGGTCTCGTAATGCGCCAGCGGATTGTCCGGATTGGCGAACTGGTCCAGGATCACGCCGCGGCCGTCGCGCTCCATGGAGTCCGCGAGGTCACGCGCGTATTCCATGCCGCCCTTGACCGGCGTCAGGATGATCTCCGCGCCGTAGGCAGCCATGCTCTGGCGGCGCTCCATGCTCAGGTCTTCCGGCATGATCAGCACCATCTTGTAGCCGCGGATGGCGGCTGCCATGGCCAGCGCGATGCCGGTATTGCCCGAGGTAGCCTCGATCAGCGTATCGCCCGGCTTGATGCGCCCGCGCGACTCGGCGCGGGCAATCATCGAGACCGCCGGCCGGTCCTTGACCGAGCCCGCCGGGTTGTTGCCCTCGAGCTTGCCGAGGATTACGTTGCCGCGCGGGGTACCGGCGGCGCCGGGGATGCGCTGCAGTTGCACCAGCGGCGTATTGCCGATGGTGTCTTCAATCGTCTTGTAGGCCATGGTGAGCGGGATTCCAATGTCGGCGGACATTGTAATCCAGTCGCAAAGCCTGCGTTGCCGACGTGGCGTGTCAGGCCTCGGCTTCGGCTTCGGCTTTGCGGCTGCCCAGCAGGTGGTACAGCAGAATCGCGCCGAAAGTGGCGGTACCGATGCCGCCCAGCGTCATGCCGCCCAGCTTCAGCGTCAGGTCGCCAGCCGCCACGGTCAACGTGGCGCCGACCGTGATCAGGTTGCGCGAACTGGAGAAATCGACCTTGTTCTGCACCCAGATACGCCCGGCAGTGGCGGCGATCAGGCCGAACACCACGATGGTCAGGCCACCGATCACGGGGCCCGGGATGGTCAGGATCAGCGCACCGAACTTGGGCGAAAAGCCCAGCACCAGCGCCACCACCGCCGCCACCACGAAGATCAGCGTGGAGTAGATCTTGGTCACCGCCATCACGCCCATGTTTTCGGCGTAAGTGGTCACGCCCGTGCCGCCGCCGCCGGCGGAAATGATGGTGGCAATGCCGTCGCCGATGAAGGCGCGGCCGATATATGGATCGAGATTGCGGCCGGTCATCACGCTGATGGCCTTGATGTGCCCGAGGTTTTCCGCCACCAGCACGATCGCCACCGGCGCGATCAGCAGCATGGCGCTGGCCTGGAACACTGGCGTGGAGAAGACCGGCAGCCCGAACCAGGCCGCGGCGGCCACGCCGGAGAAGTCGATGCCTTTGCCCATGCCCAGCCCGTTGGTGCAAAGGTAGTACAGCACGTAGCCGAACAGCCCGCCCACCAGTACCGGCAGCCGGCGCAGCATGCCCGGCGCATGCACCGCCACCACGCCCACCGCCAGCACGGTCGCCAGGCCCACCCAGGTATCCAACGGCGCGCCGCTCACGGCCTTGACCGCCACCGGCGCGAGGTTCAGGCCGATGGCCGCGACGATGGCACCCGTCACCACCGGCGGCATCAGCCGCTCCACCCAGCGATACCCCACCGCCTGCACCACCAGTCCGATCAGCAAGTACAACACGCCCGCGGCGATGATGCCGCCGAGCGCCACCGGGATATTCGGGTTGGGGCCGCTGCCGGCGTAGCCGGTCGCCGCGATCACCACCGCGATGAAGGCAAAGCTGGAGCCCAGGTAGCTCGGCACCCTGCCGCGCACGCACAGAAAGAAAATCAGCGTGCCGATGCCGGAAAACAGGATGGCGATATTGGGATTGAAGCCCATCAGGATCGGCGCGATCGCGGTCGAGCCGAACATCGCTACCACGTGCTGGATACCTGCCAGCAGGGTCTGGCCGGCGGGCAGTCGCTCATCAGGCGCAATCACGCCGTGCGTCTTCAGCCGCCACTTGGGCAGGAATCCCGCGTCCTCGTTATTTCCCATTGTCCAGCTCCCTTTTTATTGGCCTGGCCGCCCCGAATGCAGGCAGGTCCGGCGCGATCTTGGATTTTGTTGGCCACGCAGCCGGCTCGGGCCGCAACAGCGTCCGCATGATACCGCGCGGCCGCATTCGTGATAAGCCACACGGCACTAGCACGAGCCATACCAGCGCCGGATCCTCGTGCTGGTGCACGCGCAGCAAAAAGCCCCGGGCTCGGCCGGGGCTTCGACGATCGGATAGCTTGGATGCGGGCGCCCCGCTGCACGCCCGCGGCAACCTTAGCGAACGGCCTTGGCGGGCGGCTTCTCCGTCTTGGCGTCTTTCTTGGCCGGGGCCGCCGCCACCGTGGCCTTCGGCGCCGCAGCGCCGCCGGCACCGATGGTCATGCCGGCCTCCTGCAAGCGCACGACAGATTTCTGCCCCAGGCCCTTGACCCGATCGGCGAGATCCGCGGCATCCTTGAAGGGACCACCCCGGCTGCGCTCGCTGACAATGGTGCTGGCCGTGGCCGGCCCGATGCCCTTGAGCGACACCAGCGCGGCCTCATCGGCGGTATTCACATCGACAGCCGCAAACGCGGCACCCGATAGCGAGAACCAGACGGCGGCGGCCAGCAGGACCTGCCTGGACGCGCGCGTCAAAGTTGGCTTGAACATGGGAGTTTCTCCTATCCATTGATGAAGGTCGCTTCGCCCTGGCAGGACGAAGCAACACGCAGGATAGGAGCGCGCAACTGGCTTGGCGCACCTCGCAACAAAAGTTCACCTCAACGCTACCGAGGTGTCTCCACAGCGCGCGCAAGGCGCACAAAAGGCGCCCTTACGCGCGCGTCTTTGCGACTTCAGCCCTTGTTCTGCAGCAGCCAGCGGCAGTAGCGCGACACGCCTTCTTCCACAGTGTAGAAGGCATCCTTGTACCCAGCGCCACGCAGGCGCGAGACATCGGACTGGGTGTAGCACTGGTACTTGCCGCGCAGCGCGTCGGGGAACTTGATGTACTCCACCAGTCCCTCCTGCACCATCTCGTCGAGCGTCAGCTGGGGGCGGCCATCGGCCTCGCGCAGCGTGTTGACCACCGTCGCGGCAATGTCGTTGAACGGCTGCGCGCGGCCGGTGCCGAGGTTGAAGATGCCCGACTTGTCCGGATGCTCCAGGAAGAACAGGTTGACCTTCACCACGTCCTCCACCGAGATGAAGTCGCGGGTGTGGCCACCCGGCGCATAGCCGCCATACTCGCCAAACAGCTTCACCGTGCCGTCGGCGCGGAACTGGTTGAAATTGTGGAACGCCACCGAGGCCATGCGGCCCTTGTGCGCTTCGCGCGGGCCATACACGTTGAAGTAGCGAAAGCCCACGATCTGCGACAACGCGGACGGCAGCGTGCGCCGCACCACCTGGTCGAACAGGAACTTCGAGTAGCCGTAGACGTTCAGCGGCTTCTCGTATTGGCGCTCTTCCTTGAACACCTGCGAGGCGCCATAGGTGGCTGCTGAAGAGGCGTAGAGGAACTGCGTGCCCTGCTCCAGGCAGGCATCCATCAACGCCTGGGTGTAGCGGAAATTGTTCTCCATCATGTAGCGGCCGTCGGTCTCCATGGTGTCGGAGCAAGCTCCCTCATGGAACACCGCGCGCACCTTGCCAAACTCACCGCGCTTGAAGCGCTCGAGAAACTCGCTCTTGTCGAGGTAGTCGCGGATCTCGCAGTCGACGAGGTTGTGGAACTTGTCGGCGCGCGTCAGGTTGTCGACGGCGACGACATTGTCTTCGCCGCGCTCGTTCAGGCCCTTGACGAGGTTGCTGCCGATAAAGCCGGCAGCGCCGGTTACGATGATGGTCATGGTCGTGTGGGCTCAAACGAGCCAGGAGGCAGCGCGGCCATTACGCCGGCGTGCCGAACAATTCAGGATAGGTGACGACCGCGGTGCCCAGCTTGCCCACCACGATGCTGCCTGCGCGATTGGCGTGCTGCACGGCCTCCTTAAGCGGCACGCCAGCGCCCAGCATGGTCGCCAGCGTGGCAATCACGGTGTCGCCGGCGCCGGACACGTCGTAGACTTCGCGCGCCTGCGCCGACACGTGCAGCACCTCGGCTTCGGTGTAGAGCGTCATGCCCTCTTCCGAGCGCGTCAGCAGCAGCGCTTCGAGATGCAGCTCGCGCCGCAGGTTCTGGGCCCGGATGGTGAGATCGGACTCGGTCTTCCAGGCGCCCACCACGTGCCGCATTTCGGCACGGTTGGGGGTGATCAGCGTCGCGCCGCGATAGCGTGAGTAATCGTCGCCCTTGGGGTCGACCAGCACCAGGCAGCCCGCGGCGCGGCCAGCCTCGACCATGCGGCCCACGTGGGCCAGGCCGCCCTTGCCGTAGTCGGAGAGCACCAGGACCTTGTACTCTTTGACCAAGGCAAGGAAACGATCCTGCACCGCGGCCAGCACTTCATGTCCCGGTGCATTCTCGAAGTCCACGCGCAGCAACTGCTGCTGGTGCGCCACCACGCGCAACTTGATGGTGGTGTTGACGCTGGGGTCGCGATGCAGGTAGGGCTGCACGTGGCTGGCGCTGAGCAGCGCCTCCAGCGTGCGGCCGGGCTCGTCATCGCCGACCACGCCCAGCATGCCCACCTGGGCGCCCAGCGCGGCGGCATTGCGCGCCACGTTGGCAGCGCCGCCAAGGCGTTCGTCGCTGCGCTTGATCTGCACCACCGGCACCGGGGCTTCCGGGGAGATACGCTCGACATCGCCGAACCAATAGCGGTCGAGCATCATGTCGCCCGCCACCAGGATGCGCGATTGATTGATCTGTTGCTGCGGAATATGGTTCTTGCTCATGGACATCCTTGGCAACACAGCCCGGTCCGTCAGCCGGGGCGTTGGCTTGTCGTTCCCGTTGGGTTGCGTTTCAGCGCGTCGTGGTCGGCCGCCCGATCGCATGATATTCGATGCCCGCTTCCTGCATGGCTTCGGGCTCGTACAGATTGCGTCCGTCGAAGATGACGGGGGCCTTCAGGCGGCGCTTGATCTGGTTGAAATCCGGGCTGCGGAACACCTTCCATTCTGTGACGATGACCAGGGCATCGGCACCGTCGAGCGTGTCCATCTGCGCGTCGCTGAAATGCACGCGTGCAAAGCCACCGTCGATGTGTGCGAGATCGAGGGCCAGCGCATGCTTGGCCTCGGCCATCGAGATCGGATCATGCACGCGCAGCGAGGCGCCGCGCGACACCAGCGCTTGCGCCAGCACCCGCGACGGCGCTTCGCGCATGTCGTCGGTATTGGGCTTGAAGGCCAGGCCCCAGATCGCAAAGGTGTGCCCGGCGAGATCCTCGCCAAAGCGGCGCACGACCTTGTCGGCCAGCACCTGCTTTTGCGCGTCGTTGACCGCTTCCACCGCTTCCAGCACGCGCATGGGCTTGCCATGCGCGCTGGCGGTGCGCATCAGCGCCTGCACATCCTTGGGGAAGCACGAGCCGCCATAGCCGGCACCGGCGTACAGGAAACTATAGCCAATGCGCGGATCGGAACCGATGCCCATGCGGACCAGCTCGATATCAGCACCGACTTCATCGGCCAGGTTCGCCAGCTCGTTCATGAACGAGATGCGCGTGGCCAGCATCGAGTTGGCGGCGTACTTGGTGAACTCGGCCGAGCGCACGTCCATATAGAACGTACGCTCGTGATTGCGGTTGAAGGGCGCGTAGAGCTGGCGCATGATCGCCTTGGCATGCCGGCCAGCCACGTCGGCATTGCAGCCCAGCACGATACGGTCGGGACGCATGAAGTCCTCCACCGCGGCGCCTTCCTTCAGGAATTCCGGATTGGAGACCACCGAGAACTGCAGGTCCTCTAGGCCGCGCGCGGCCAGCTCTTCACGAATGGCTTCGGCGACACGATCGCCGGTGCCGACCGGCACGGTGGACTTGTCCACCACCACCTTGAAGCCGGTCATGTACTTGCCGATATTGCGGGCAGCCGCCAGCACATATTGCAGATCGGCGGAGCCATCCTCGTCAGGCGGCGTGCCAACGGCAATGAACTGCACGTCGGCATGCTCCACGCTGGCCGCCACATCGGTGGAAAACGTCAGCCGGCCAGCCTCGCGATTACGCTGGATCAGCTCTTTCAAGCCCGGTTCGTAGATTGGCACGCCGCCGGCATTGAGCATCGCGATCTTGCGTTCATCGACGTCCAGGCAAAACACGTCGTTGCCCAGCTCGGCCAGGCAGGCCCCGGTCACTAGACCGACGTAGCCGCTGCCGATAATGGTGACTTTCATAACTTGTACTCCAGATAGGGATTGGCGTGCGACGCTAAAGCAGCAACATCGACATCGGCGCCAGCATCAGCCGAGCGCCTCGGAACGGCGCGGTGCGTAGGTTTCCCAGCGGTTGCAGCCAGGGCACTGCCAATAGAACAACCGGGCGCGGAAACCGCACTCGCGGCAGGTATAGCGCGCCAGGTTACGCGTGCGGTGCTGCAGCAGGTCGCGAATCGCCGACACCTCCTGCTCATGTTCGACATCGTGCGCGGAGCCCGCCGGCTCGCCGTCAGCCGCATCGGCCGCATCGGCCGTGACAGCCACGCTGGCTTGCGCTACCTCGGCGGCCTGCGCCTCAAAATACTTGGTCAGCGCCTGCAACGACGGCTGCCGGCGCAATTGCTCTCGCATCAGGACGGCCGCGGCATGCGCGCCGTGCTGCTCCAGCTCGGCGCGATAGGCACTATCGAGCAGCTCGGCAGCCAGGTTCGTCTTCAGCAGTCCGCGCAGCCACTCCAGCGCCTGGCCATCGTCGCCGAGCTGGCGGTACGCTTTGACCACCCGATCCGCCACCAGCGGCAGGTAAGACGCGTCCTGCTTCTCGATGCCCAGCCAGTGGCCAAGCGCGCCTTGCGCGTCGCCCGCGGCCATGGCCACATCGCCCAGCAGCATCGGCGCACGCACATTGGCGGGGTTTTCCTTGGCAGCCTGCTGCAGCCAGCCAATGGCGTCATCGGGCTGCTTGCGCTGCAGCGCGTCCTGCGCCAGTTCGCAGCAGAACTGCGCGATCTGCACACTGTAGTCCTTCTGCTCCAGCGGCTGCAGCTCGCGTGCCGCGTCGATGGCTTTCTTCCACTCTTTCTCGACTTCGTAGAGCTCCAGAAGCACATGCTTGGCCGGGGCCGCGTACGGCCCTGACATCAGCCGGCGCAGCGATTCCTCCGCGCGATCAAGCAGGCCGGCACGCAGGAAATCCTGGCCCAGCTCATAGAGTGCGTGTTCGCGCTCGGCATCGGGAAGATCCTGGCGGCTAGCCAGGTTCTGGTGCACGCGGATGGCGCGTTCGGTTTCACCACGCCGGCGGAACAAAGCGCCAAGCGCAAAGTGCAGCTCGGTGGTCTCGGGGTCCAGGCGCACCACCTCGATGAACGCGTCGATGGCTTGGTCGGGCTGCTCGTTGAGCAGGAAATTCAGCCCCTTGAAATAGGAGCGCGGCAGCGCGCCCTGCTCGCTCATCAGCTGGCGCGCATCGAAGCGGGCAGCCATCCAGCCGAGGCCGAAAATGAGCGGCAGCGCCAGCAGCCACCAGGTTTCAAAAATCATGGGTCAGACTTTCGGGCCAACTACGTTGTAAGGAATACCGGAACCTGCCGCGGCCTGTGGGTCGCGCGCACCTTCCGCCGACTGGCTGCGCGCCTCGCCCAGCGCACGCCGCAGCCGGCCCGCCTCCATGCGCTGGCGCATCAGCACGGGCGCCAGCGCAGCGAGCGCGGCGAGGATGCCCAGCCCGAACGCGGCCAGCAAGATCAGGATCAGCGGCGCGCGCCAGACGGCATCAAAAAAGAGTTGCAGTGAGACGTCGGCGGTATTGCGCAGCGCCAGCACGAACAGCAGCGCGAACAGGACGATGCGGATGATCCAGGCGACAAGTTTCATGCGGGCTTCATGCGGCAGATGGGATGAATCGGACTCCGGTGATGCGGACGTCGGCGGGCGGTGCCCCCTCGGTGGATTCCCGGCATTGTAGCGGAATCGCCTCGCGCCAACGGTAACGTCTTGTATGCTCGCACAATGAAAAAGCGCCCCGATAAGGGGCGCTTTTTTGACTATCCAGGCACATCACAAGCCAAACGCAGCGGATTCAGGACTGGGCCAGCTTCAGCCCGCCATCATCATGCAAGGCGTTGCCGGCAGCGGCTGCCGGCTTCGCCGGGCCAGGCGCGGTCACATGACCTGCACCAGCCGTAGCGCCATGGCCATTGCTGCCGCCGCCATGGGTGCCGCCATTCGCATTGCCGTTGCCAACGAGACTTCCGTTGGCATTGGCGCCAGTGCCGCCGCTACCTGCCTGCGGCAGCGCCGGGCTGCGATCGACTCGTTCACGCAACTCCTTGCCCGCCTTGAAGTGCGGCACCCGTTTCTCGGGCACCAGCACACGTTCGCCGGACTTGGGGTTGCGTCCCACGCGCGGCGGACGCCGGTTCAGACCAAAACTGCCGAATCCGCGAATCTCGATGCGGTGGCCATCAGCCAGCGCTTCGGACATCGCGTCGAGGATCGTCTTCACCGAGATGTCCGCATCCCGCAGCAACAGCTGCGGGAACCGGGCAGCCAGTTTTTCGACAAGCTCGGACTTGGTCATGGGCATCCGCTAGCAGGCGTAAGAACCAATGCTTACTGGTTGTCCTGGCCGAGCTTGGCCTTCAGCAGCGCGCCCAGGTTGGTCGTGCCAGCCGTGCCGGTGTCGGCAGCGAACTTTTGCATGGCTTCTTGCTGCTCGACGTTGTCCTTGGCCTTGATCGACAGGTTGATGTTGCGCGACTTGCGGTCGACGTTCACCACCAGGGCGGTGATTTGTTCGCCTTCCTTCAGCACGTTGCGAGCATCTTCCACGCGGTCAGCCGAGATTTCGGATGCGCGCAGGTAGCCTTCGACGTCATCAGCCAGTTGCACGACAGCGCCCTTGGCATCAACAGTCTTGATCGTGCCGTTGACCAGGGAACCCTTGTCGTTAGCCGAGATGAAGTTGTTGAACGGGTCGCCCGACAGCTGCTTGATACCCAGCGAGATGCGCTCCTTGTCGACGTCGATGCCCAGAACCACGGCTTCCACTTCGTCGCCCTTCTTGTACTTGCGCACGGCTTCTTCGCCGGTTTCTTGCCAGGACAGGTCGGACAGGTGCACCAGGCCGTCGATGCCACCGGGCAGGCCGATGAACACGCCAAAGTCGGTGATCGACTTGATCTGGCCGCCCAGCTTGTCGCCCTTCTTGTGGTTACGGCTGAAATCGTCCCACGGATTGGCCTTGCATTGCTTCATGCCCAGGCTGATACGACGCTTGTCTTCGTCGATATCCAGAACCATGACTTCGACTTCGTCGCCCAGCTGGACAACCTTCGACGGAGCGACGTTCTTGTTGGTCCAGTCCATTTCGGAAACGTGGACCAGGCCTTCGATGCCGGCTTCGATTTCAACGAATGCGCCGTAGTCGGTCAGGTTGGTCACCTTGCCGAACAGGCGGGTGCTTTGCGGGTAACGACGCGAGATGCCGACCCACGGATCTTCGCCCAGTTGCTTCACGCCCAGCGAGACGCGGTTCTTCTCTTGGTCGAACTTGAGGATCTTGGCGGTGATTTCCTGGCCAACCGACAGCACTTCGCTCGGGTGACGCACACGACGCCATGCCAGGTCGGTGATGTGCAGCAGGCCGTCGATGCCACCCAGGTCCACGAATGCGCCGTAGTCCGTGATGTTCTTGACGATACCGTTGACGATAGCGCCTTCCTTCAGGGTTTCCATCAGCTTCTGGCGCTCTTCGCCCAGGGTCGCTTCCACAACGGCGCGGCGCGACAGCACCACGTTGTTGCGCTTGCGGTCCAGCTTGATGACCTTGAATTCCAGGGTCTTGCCTTCGTACGGCGTGGTGTCCTTGATCGGACGCACGTCGACCAGCGAGCCCGGCAGGAACGCGCGGATGCCGTTGACCATGACGGTCAGGCCGCCCTTGACCTTGCCAGTGACCGTGCCCGAGATGATTTCGCCGTCTTCCAGCGCCTTCTCGAGGTTCAGCCACGATGCCAGGCGCTTGGCCTTGTCGCGGGAGAGAATCGTGTCGCCATAGCCGTTCTCGAGCGCGTCGATGGCCACGGAGACGTAGTCGCCGGCCTGCACTTCGAGTTCGCCCTGGTCGTTCAGGAACTCCTCCACCGGCACAAAGGCTTCCGATTTGAGGCCGGCGTTGACGACCACGAAATTGTGGTCGATGCGCACGACTTCAGCGGAAATCACTTCGCCAGCCTTCATATTGGAGCGGGCGACGGATTCCTCGAACAGTGCGGCAAAGGATTCGTTAGTTTGCAGGTCGGACATAAACTTGAGTATCAATCCGCAGTACTCGGGCCGGCGCGTGGATCGCGCTCAGTCTGCACCGGGCAGCGGGGTCAGGTTGAACAACACCGGCGGATCTGCGCTTGCAGGCTCTGCCGGCACTTCGATGTTGCAGCGGCTCGACTAGCGCGGGTCAGGAACCCGGCGCGCCATACCAATGCAGCACCTGCGCCACCGCCTGATCCACCGTCATGTCGGAGGTATCGAGCAAGTGCGCATCCTCTGCGGGACGCAGCGGCGCGGCCGTGCGGGAGCGATCCCGCTGGTCGCGCGACTCAAGGTCTCGCAAAAGGTCTTCGATATTAGCAGAAATTCCCTTATCAATCAATTGTTTATAGCGCCTGCGAGCGCGCGCCTCGACACTTGCCGTCAGGAACACCTTCAGCCTGGCGTCCGGGAAAATCACGGTGCCCATGTCGCGGCCGTCGGCAACCAGGCCCGGCAGCTTGCGAAAACCGCGCTGCAACGCCGTCAGGGCGTCGCGCACCGGCTGGTGCACGGCGATCGCAGAGGCCCTATTGCCGGTGGCTTCCGCGCGGATGGCCAGGCTGACCTCTTCGCCGCGCAGCCAGACACGGTCAGGCCCGAACTTCACATCGAGGCGGGTAGCCAGGCTGGCCAGCCCCTCCACATCCTGCATGTCGATGCCCGCACGCTCGCTGGCGAGCGCCACCAGGCGGTACAACGCACCGCTGTCCAGCAAATGGAAGCTGAGCGCGTCGGCCACCTTGTGCGCTACGGTGCCCTTTCCCGATGCGGTGGGCCCGTCGATGGTGATGACGTCGACGATAGTCATTGTTTATTAATACAGAACAAAATATTGATTTCTTAAATCAATTGGGAATCATTAGCATGTAGTTCATGACAGGCACCGGACAAAATCGCGGGCCCAAGCAGCAAACAACCGACATCTTCGCGAGGCAATCTACCATGGCTAAGACCCTGTCGTTCGGCATCATGCACGTTGTCATTGCCTTTGGCGTCACTTATGCCCTGACCGGCAATCTGGCTGTCAGCGGCGCCGTGACCTTCATCGAACCGGCAGTCAACACTGTGGCGCATTACTTCTTCGACCGCTACTGGGAACGGCGCGAACCCGTGGCGAAGCACAAGACCCTGCCCCAAACCGGGCGCGGCGCCGATGACCTGCCACTGGCCGCGTGATCAGCGCGCCACCGCGCCAAACACCTCGAAGTAATCCGGGAACGTCTTTGCAACGCAGCCAGGCTCGTTGATGCGCACCGGCAGCGGACCGAACGCGGCCAGCGAAAAGCACATCGCCATGCGGTGGTCATCGTAAGTATCGATGCCGGCGGCCGGGGTCTGCCAGGCGGATTGGGCCGGTGGCGTCACCTTCAGGTAATCCGCACCCTCCTCCACTTCGACGCCTAGCTTGCGCAACTCGGTGGCCATGGCGCTGATGCGGTCGGTTTCCTTGACTCGCCAGCTGGCGATATTGGTTAGCGTAGTAGGCCCCTCGGCGAACAGCGCCGCCACCGCCAGGGTCATGGCGGCGTCCGGAATATGGTTGCAGTCCAGCTCGATGCCGTTCAAGCGGCCATCGTCGCGCTCGGTGCCGCGGACCTCGATCCAGTTGGCGCCGGCCATCACGTTGGCGCCCATGCGGTTAAGCGCCTCGGCAAACTTGACGTCGCCCTGGATGCTGGCCATGCCCACGCCCTCCACCCGCAGCGGGCCGCCGCCGATGGCGCCCGCAGCCAGGAAGTATGAGGCCGAGGACGCGTCGCCCTCGACAAAAATTTCGCCCGGCGAGCGGTATGCCGCGCGAGCCGGCAGGATGAAGCGTGACCAGCCCTCGCGCCGGATCTCGATGCCAAAGCGCGCCAGCAGGTTGAGCGTGATCTCCACATAGGGCTTGGAAATCAGCTCGCCCACCACTTCGATCTCGATGGTGTCGCCAGGCGCATCGGCCAGCGGCAAGGCCATCAGCAACGCCGTCAGGAACTGGCTGGACACGTCGCCACGCACGCGGATCGGCGCATCGATGCGAATCCGTGCGGGAGAAATCTGCAAGGGCGGATAGCCCTCGGTGCCAAGGTAGGCGACGCTCGCGCCAATCTGGCGCAGACCATCGACCAGATCGCCGATCGGCCGCTCATGCATGCGCGGCACGCCGGACAGCTTGTAGCTCCCGCCCTGCAGCGCCAGCGCCGCGGTCAGCGGGCGAATGGCCGTCCCCGCATTGCCCATGAACAGCTCGGCTGCCTTGTTGGGAAATTTGCCGCCCACGCCGCGCACCACGCAAGCACCTTCCTCCTGGCGCCATTCCACGCCCAGCGTGCGCAGCGCCTGCAGCATCACGCGCGTGTCATCCGAGTCGAGCAGGTCGCACACGCGGGTCTCGCCCTCGGCCAGCGCCGCCAGCAACAGGACCCGGTTCGAGATGCTCTTGGAACCCGGCAGGCGAACCGTGCCCGAAGCGCGAGTGAAGGGACCGAGCGTGAGATGTTCCATGGTTTCCATGCTAGTTGGCGGGCGGCTTTCGATGAAAGGCGTGCCGCTTTCGTTGGTGACGTGGCGTTCGTGTAGCGCCGGATTGCGTGGCGATCAGGGCTCGGCGTTGACAGCCGGCGCGCGCTGCGCGCCCCATTGCTGCCGCACCTGGCTGGCGCGCTGGAAAATACGTTCCAGGCCCTCGCCGTTGCTGTTTTCGATCAGGGTCTTCAGATGCGCCAGCATGGCCTGGTAGGTGCTGAGCTCACTCAACATCGCCTCGCGGTTGCCAACGCAGATATCGCGCCACATCTCCGGCGACGACGCCGCGATCCGGGTGAAATCCCGGAAGCCGCCGCCCGCGAAATCGAGCTTGAGCGCCGCGTCTTCGGCATTGGCCACCTGGGCCACCAGCGCATAGGACAGCAGGTGCGGCAAATGGCTGACGGCGGCAAACACGGCATCGTGCTGCACGGCCGACATCACGCTGCACTGGGCGCCCGCGGTCTCCCACATGGCGCGCACGGCCGCAACGTCAATGCGGCTATTTTCCTGCAGCGGGCACAGCACGACTTTCTTGCCAACATAGAGATCGTCCAGCGCCGCTTCCACGCCATGCAGTTCGCGCCCGGCAATCGGATGCGCCGGCACGAACTGGGCCGCCTTGTCGCCCAACGCGGTCTTGGCCGCCATGATGACGTCGGACTTGGTGCTGCCGGCATCCGTGATGATCGTAGCTGGCTCCAGATGCGGCTCAAGTGCATGGAGCAGCGCAAAGGTCTGCGCCACCGGCGCGCACAGCACGATCATGCTGGCGCCCTTGGCGGCGTCTTCCAGCGTGGCCGCCTCGTCAATCACGCCCAGCTTGAGCGCTCGCTCGAGCGAAGCTTGCGAGCGGCCGACGCCGACCACCGTGCCGACCGCACCTGCGCGCTTGAGCGCGAGTGCCAGCGAGCCGCCGATCAGGCCGACGCCGACAATGACGACACGGGAAAAAAATGGAGCGGACGCAGGAACGGTCACGGGGATACGCTGCCAGGCAAGGAAGTTCGGGAATCCGATATTGTAACTTCTCCGCCGGAGGGCGGCGCCGCCATTGCGCCTTTGCGCGAGCTTGCATGCCACCGGCCCGCAGAGGGCCGGGGCATTGCTTGCAACAGTGCTTACTTGAGGGCCTTTTCCAGCGCCGCGATAAACGCCGCGTTTTCCTCGGGCAGGCCGATGGTGATACGCAGCCATTGCGGCAGGTTGTAGTTGCCCACCGGCCGTACGATCACGCCCTGCTTGAGCAGCGCCAGGTTGACGCGCGCGCCGGCGCCATCGTCCCGCCCCACGCGCACCAGCACGAAATTGCCCGAGGACGGCACGTATTGCAGGCCAAGCCGGTCGAACGCCGCCACCAGTTGCGCCTTGCCGGCACGGTTCAGCTCGGCGCTGCGCTGCAGGAAGGCCGCATCGCCCAGCGCCGCCACCGCCGCTGCCTGGGCCAGGCTGTTGACATTGAAGGGTTGGCGGATGCGGTTGAGCAGATCGGTCAGCGCGGGCTGCGCCACGGCGTAGCCAATGCGCAGCCCGGCCAGGCCATAGGCCTTGGAGAAGGTGCGCGATACCAGCAGGTTGGGATACTTGCGGACCCACGCGATCGAATCGTACTGCTGCGCGTCGTCCAGATATTCGTTGTAGGCCTCGTCCAGCACCACCACCACATCGGCCGGCACCTTGGCCAGGAAGGCCTCGATCTCGGCGGCCGGCAGGAAGGTGCCGGTCGGGTTGTTAGGATTGGCGATAAAGACCAGGCGCGTGTCCGGGGCGATGGCCTCGGCCATGGCGTCGAGATCGTGGCCGTAGTCGCGCGCCTTGACCTCAATGGCGCGCGCGCCGACTTCCTGCGTGGCCAGCGCGTACACCGCGAAAGAATGCTCGGCATAGACGATCGACTCGCCCGGCTTGACCAGCGCATGCGCCGCGATTTCCAGGATATCGTTGCTGCCGTTGCCTAGCGTGAGCCAGTCGGCCGGCACGTCGAAGCGGGCCGACAGCGCGCCCTTCAAGGCGAAGCCGTTCGCGTCCGGGTAACGGCCCAGGTCGGCCACGGCGGCAGCGATAGCGGTCCGGGCCGATTCGGGCATGCCGAGCGGATTCTCGTTCGAGGCCAGCTTGACGATGGTGGACTCGACCAGGCCAAACTCGCGCGCCACTTCGGAAATCGGCTTGCCCGCCACGTACGGGGAAATCGCCCGCACATACTCGGGACCGAACTGCTTGCCCTGCTCTGCCATGTTCATTCCTTCTCTGAAACGTTGTTCGCGGATCGCCGATCCTGTTACCGGCTGGACGGATACGAGCCCAGCACCTTGAAGTAAGCCGCGTTGCGGCGCAGCTCTTCCAGCGCGCGCGCCACTGAAGCATCGTGCTGGTGGCCTTCGACGTCGACGTAGAAGTAGTACTCCCACGCGCCGCTGCGCGCGGGCCGCGACTCGAACCGGCACATCGACACGCCGTTGTCGGCCAGCGGCGCAAGCAGCTGGTAGACCGCACCGGCCTTGTTGGGCACCGAGAGGATCATCGAGGTCTGGTCGCTGCCGGAGGGCTCGGTCTCGTAGCGGCCGATCACGGCGAAGCGCGTGCGGTTATGCGGATCATCCTGGATGTGCGTGCGCACCAGATGCAGGTGGTAGCGATTGGCCGCCGACTCGCCGGCGATGGCCGCCACGGTGGGATCCTCGCTGGCCATGCGTGCCGCTTCCGCATTGCTCGACACCGCCTGGCGCTCCAGGTGCGGGTAGTTGGCCGTGAGCCAGTGCTGGCACTGCGCCAGCGCCTGCGCATGCGCGCGCACCACGGTCACGCCCTTCATATCGGGCGACGACGCCATCAGGTTGTGGTGCACCTTCAGCGCGATCTCGCCACTGATCTTCAGCGAGGTCTGCAGGAACAGGTCCAGCGTGCGCGAGACCGCGCCCTCGGTGGAATTCTCCACCGGCACCACGCCGTACTCAACGGTGCCGGCTTCCACCGCGCGGAACACCTCATCAATACTGGGGCAGGGTACGCCGCTGACCTCGTGGCCAAAGTGCGCGTACAGCGCCTGCTCCGAGAACGTGCCTGCCGGGCCGAGGAAGGCCACCTCGAGCGGCTTCTCCAGCCCGCGGCAGGCCGACATCACTTCACGCCAGATTGCCGCCACGCTGTCGTCTAGCAGGGGGCCGGGGTTGGCCCCCTGCACCTTGCGGATCACCTGCAGCTCGCGCTCGGGACGGAACACCGGCGCGCCGTATTTCTTCTTGACCTCGCCCACATCGAGGGCGAGTTGCGCGCGGCGGTTCAGCATCGCCAGCAGTTCGCGGTCGAGCGTGTCGATCTGCTCACGCAGCGGCGTCAGCTCGACGCCCAGCGCCTTTTCGGCCGCGCCATTGTCCTGCTGCGCCTCCCCCTGCACGCCTTGCTTGTCTTGATTTGTCATTGTATGAATCCGCTACGCCACGCCATTGCGCAGTGCCAATGGCAGTGAAATGGCCTTGGGAAAAACCGAATCGGCACCGCTGCGGCATCGCCAAGCGATGCCGCAGCGAACAAAGGATCAGGCCGCGGTCCGCTCGAACTCGCGCATGTACTCGATCAGGGCGGCAACGCCCTCGATCGGCATGGCGTTGTAGAGGCTGGCGCGCATGCCGCCGACCGACTTATGGCCCTTCAACTGCACCAGGCCATTGGCGCGCGCGCCTGCCAGGAAGGCGTCGTTGCGGGATTCGTCGGCCAGGAAGAACGGCACGTTCATGCGCGAGCGGCTGCCAGAATCGATCTCGTTGCGGTAGAACGCGCTCTGGTCGAGGAACTCGTACAGCGCGTGCGATTTGGCGATATTGCGTTGCTCGATGGCGCCTACGCCGCCTTGCGCCTTGAGCCACTTGAAAACCAGCCCGGCGATATAGATGGAATAGGTCGGCGGCGTGTTGTACATCGAGTCATGCTCGGCCACCAGGCGCCAGTTGAAGGCGGACGGGCACAGGGGATGCGCATGGCCCAGCAGGTCTTCGCGCACGATCACGATGGTCAGGCCGGCCGGCCCGATGTTCTTTTGCGCGCCGCCGTAGGCTACCTGCACGCGCGACCAGTCGACCGGGCGCGACAGGATGTGGCTGGAAACGTCGGCGACCACGACCGGTCCGCCGTCGCGGTGCTGGCCGATGTCGGGCACGTCCTGGAACTCCACGCCAACGATGGTTTCGTTGGTGCACAGGTGCACGTAGGCAGCATCGTCCGACAGCTTCCAGTCAGCCACATCCGGGATGCGGGCGAACTTTTGCGCGATGCTGGTGGCTGCGATATTCACCTCGCCGTAGCGGCGCGCTTCCTGTTCGGACTTGACCGACCAGGTGCCGGTGACGACGAAATCCGCCTTGGGACGATCCGCGTTCACGCGGCGCATCAGGTTCAGCGGCACGATGCCGTTTTCGCCGATGGCACCGCCCTGCAGGAACAGGATGCGGAAGTTCTTCGGCACCTGCAGCAGTTCGCGCAGGTTGGCCAGCGCCTCGGCCTGGATGCTCTCGAACTCGCGGCTGCGGTGGCTCATTTCCATCACCGACACGCCGGATCCGTGCCACGACAGCATCTCGTCGGCTGCCTGCAGCAGCACTTCGGTCGGCAGGGCCGCCGGACCGGGCGAGAAGTTATAGACACGCTCGGCCACGGCGCGCTGCATCATGGCGGCAAGTGCTGGATTCTGGGGTTCGTTCATGGATCGAGATGGAAATGAAAAATGGCTGCCGGTATTACCCAAGCAGCCATTATCCATCAAACCCGCGCCAGATTGGGGAGGCGAGGACAGCGCCCCGCCCGCCCAGCCTGCCCGCCGGCGAATTACTTCGCCGCGGCGGCGATTTCCTTCTCGGCGGCGTCGCGCATCGACTTGCCGACTTGCGGGCCGTACTTTTGCATCATCGAGCCCCAGATTTCCTGGGTCGCCTTGCCCTGGTTAGCCATGAACTTCTGGCCGGTCGGCGACTTCAGGAACGTGGTCAGGTCCTTGATTTCCTGGGCGCTGTAGTACTTGCCGAAGGCGTCGTAGTGGGCCTTCATGGCATCGGTCTTGAAGCCATCGGTGGTGAACGCCGTGCCGGCACCATCGACCATGCGCTGCACCGCGCCGTTCTTCTTGAGCTTCTCGACGGCAGCCTGCTTTTGCTTGTCGTTGAGCGTCTTGTTCTCGACCAGTACCTGCTCCAGGACCATGGGCGCTTCCTGCTTGGCGCCTTGCTGCCAGTTCTCGGCCTGGCCCTTGACGGCCTGGTCGGCTTGCATCACGGTCAGCAGTTCCTTGATGGCAGCGGTCTTGTCGGCGTCCTGGGCATGCGCCGCGTTGGCCAGCATCATGGCCGGTACGAAGGCAGCCAGAACAGCGATACGTCGATAGGTTTTGAGCATTGTGACTCCCTTGTAAATATGTCCGTTTTAGTCCCGCAGCCGGCAATCGAGTTCCGGATAACGGGTCAATGTTGCAACAACTTACGAATTTGATCCTGTGTCAGGTGTGCCGGCGTCGGTGCCGTCCTGCGCACCTGCCTGCTCACCGTCGGCAGCCGGAGCCGCCGCATCCACCGCGTCAGCCCCTTCTTCGAGTTCGTCGCCCGCCACACCGTTGTCGGCATCGCTTTCGACGATTCGCTGCAGGCCGGACAGCTTGGTGCCCTCGTCCACATTGATCAGGGTCACGCCTTGCGTGGCACGTCCCATCTCGCGGATTTCAGACACACGTGTGCGGATCAGCACGCCGCCGGTCGTGATCAGCATGATCTCGTCCTCCGGCGACACCAGCGCGGCAGCCACTACCCGGCCGTTGCGCTCGCTCGTCTGGATCGCAATCATGCCCTTGGTGCCACGGCCATGTCGAGTGTACTCGGCGATCGGGGTGCGCTTGCCGTAACCGTTTTCGGTGGCGGTCAGCACACTGCCCACTGCGACGGCCTGCTCGCTGGTCTCAGCCGGGGCCACCAGCATGGCGATCACGGTCTGGCTTTCTTCCAGGTTCATGCCGCGCACGCCGCGGGCCTGGCGGCCCATCGGACGCACGTCGTTTTCGTCGAAGCGCACGGCCTTGCCGGAATCCGAGAACAGCATCACGTCGTGCTGGCCGTCGGTGACGGCAGCGCCGATCAGGTAGTCGCCCTCATCGAGGTCGACTGCGATGATGCCGGCCTTGCGCGGGTTCGAGAACTCGGTCAGCGCCGTCTTCTTGACAGTGCCGCGCGCGGTGCTCATGAAGATGAAGTGCTCGGCGTCGAACTGGCGCACCGGCAGGATGACGTTGATCTTCTCGCCATCGGACAGCGGGAACATATTGACGATCGGCCTGCCGCGCGAGTTGCGCGACCCCTGTGGCACCTCGTACACCTTCAGCCAGTACAGCCGGCCGCGGTTCGAGAAGCACAGGATGTAGTCATGCGTGTTGGCGACGAACAGCGTGTCGATCCAGTCGTCTTCCTTGGTGGTGGTCGCCAGCTTGCCGCGGCCGCCGCGCTTTTGCGCGCGGTACTCGGAAATCGGCTGGCTCTTCATATAGCCACTGTGCGACAGGGTCACCACCATGTCCTGCGGGGTGATCAGGTCCTCGGTATCGAGCTCGGTGGCGTTGAGCTCGATGTGCGAACGGCGCAGGTCGCCAAACTCGGCACGGATGGCGGTCAGCTCGTCGGTGATGATGGTGCTGATGCGCTCCGGGCGCGACAGGATGTCGAGCAGGTCGGAGATGACCGCCATGACATCGCGGTATTCCTGGACGATCTTGTCCTGCTCCAGGCCCGTGAGGCGCTGCAGGCGCATCTGCAGGATTTCCTGGGCTTGCGAGTCGGACAGGCGGTACAGCCCGTCGGCTTGCATGCCGAAGATGGCCGGCAGACCGTCCGGGCGGTAGGACGCCCGGCCGCCGGCGGTGTCGCCTTCAGCGCGTGCCAGCATTTCGCGCACCAGGCTGGAATCCCAGGCCTTGGCCATCAGCCCTTGCTTGGCGATGGGGGGCGTGGGCGCCGCCTTGATGATCGCGATGAACTCATCGATGTTGGCGAGAGCCACCGCCAGGCCCTCCAGCACATGGCCGCGCTCGCGCGCCTTGCGCAGCTCGAACACGGTGCGGCGGGTGACGACCTCGCGCCGGTGCGACAGGAAGCAATCCAGCATCTGGCGCAGGTTCAGCAGGCGCGGCTGGCCATCGACCAGCGCCACCATGTTCATGCCGAAGGTGTCCTGCAGCTGGGTGTGCTTATATAGATTGTTCAGCACCACTTCCGGCACTTCGTTGCGCTTGAGCTCGATCACCACGCGCATGCCGGATTTGTCGGACTCGTCGCGGATATCGGAGATGCCCTCGACCTTCTTGTCCGTCACCAGCTCGGCGATGCGCTCGAGCAGGGTGCGCTTGTTGACCTGGTAAGGCAGCTCGTCGACGATGATCGCCTGGCGCTGGCCACGGTCGATATCCTCGAAGTGCGTCTTGGCGCGCATGACGACGCGGCCGCGGCCGGTGCGGTAGCCTTCGCGCACGCCCTGGATGCCATAGATAATGCCGGCGGTCGGGAAGTCCGGCGCCGGAATCAGCTCGATCAGTTCGTCAATCGTAGCTTGCGGATTACGCAGCAGATGCAGGCAGCCATCGACCACTTCGTTAAGGTTATGCGGCGGGATATTGGTGGCCATACCCACCGCGATACCCGACGAACCATTAATCAGCAGATTCGGGATGCGTGCCGGCAGAATCAGCGGCTCATGTTCGGAGCCGTCATAATTCGGCCCGAAATCGACAGTTTCCTTATCGATATCGAGCAGCATCTCGTGGGCAATCTTGGACAGGCGGATTTCGGTATAACGCATGGCTGCCGCGTTATCCCCGTCCACCGAACCGAAGTTACCCTGGCCATCGACCAGCATGTAGCGCAGCGAGAAATTCTGCGCCATCCGCACGATCGTATCGTATACAGCAGTGTCGCCGTGGGGGTGATACTTACCAATCACGTCCCCGACGATACGGGCCGATTTCTTGTACGGCCGGTTCCAGTCGTTGTTAAGCTCATGCATCGCATAGAGCACACGCCGGTGTACCGGCTTCAAGCCATCCCGCACATCGGGAAGCGCGCGCCCGACGATCACGCTCATGGCGTAATCGAGATAGGAACGGCGCATTTCCTCTTCGAGGGAGACCGGAAGGGTTTCTTTGGCGAATTGATCCATTGCGGCGTGGGTTATCCGGCGAATTTAAACAGAAGGCACCCAGGTGAATCGCCATTCGCCAAAGCGGCGTCTGACAGGTGGGCAACGTGACATTCTAACATGCGCGGCTGCCCTCTCCCGCAGCCGCGGCGCCCCCCTTGGCAGGGGCTTCGGCAGCGCCCGGAAAGCACGCGCAAGGCCGAGTCGAAAATCCTGCAAGCACGGCCTGACAAGGGTTTGCGGGCATCGCAAGGGCCATGTTGCACAAACACCACAGGCCTAAAACCCATTGATGGAATCGAATATATTTACTTCTTAGGAAACGACCCTTGTGGCACAATTCCCCAGCGAAGAGCCAGACATTGTTCGAAGTGGAGCATACACCGCATCGAGAATGTTATACTCCGAAGAATGTATGACTTGTTTCCGTCCATTTGCTCGCAGTAACCCTGCGGTGATCTCATCCTGAGAGGAGAAATATGAAAAAATTTGCCAAGCTCGCGCTCGTTGCAGCTACCGCAGTAATGGCTGCATCCGCTCAAGCCCAGTCCGTCCCCTACGAAAAGAAGGCTGTGAACGATAACTGGGGCAACGGTACGAGCGAGTACGTGTGGAAGAACGGCACGAACGAGCTCTGCTGGCGCGACAGCTCGTGGACCCCGGCCACCGCCAACGCCCTGTGCGATGGCGCCCTGGCTCCGGCGGTCGCTCCGGCTGCCCCCTCGGTGGCACCGGTTGCTCCTCCGGTTGTTTCCAGCGAAAAGGTCACTTTCGCTGCTGACACCCTGTTCGATTTCGACAAGGCTGTGCTGAAGCCGGAAGGCAAGGCTAAGCTGGACGACCTGACCTCCAAGCTGTCGGGCATCACCCTGGAAGTGATTATCGCAGTTGGCCACACCGACTCGTTCGGCTCGGACAAGTACAACGATCGCCTGTCGATCCGTCGTGCTGAAGCCGTCAAGGCCTATCTGGTCAGCAAGGGCGTGGAAGCCAACCGTGTCTACACGGAAGGCAAGGGCAAGCGTCAGCTGAAGGTTGACCCGAAGTCGTGCAAGGGCAATCGCAAGGCACAAATCGCCTGCCAGCAGCCGAATCGTCGCGTGGAAGTCGAAGTGGTCGGCACCCGCAGCGCACGTTAATCGGAACCTTTCCGATGAAAGAAAGCCCAGCGCAAGCTGGGCTTTTTTTTTGATACAGTCGCAGCATACCCTCCGCTTTCACGCTGCCGCCCTGGTGGCGCGCCAAACTCCATGACGCAGATATCCTCCCCGCTCCATCCGACCGTTGAAACTACCTTGATCGGTAAGAACGCCGACGCACGCGAAATCGACAAATTCAGCGAGCTGGCCCATCGCTGGTGGGATCCGGAAAGCGAGTTCAAGCCGCTGCACGAACTCAACCCCCTGCGGCTCGGCTGGATCGACGGCATCGCCAGCCTCAAGGGCAAGGACGTGGTCGACATCGGCTGCGGTGGTGGCATCCTGGCGGAGAGCATGGCGCGCACCGGCGCCACCGTGCGCGGCATCGACCTGTCCACCAAGGCACTGAAGGTCGCCGACCTGCACAGCCTGGAATCCGGCGTGACAGTGACCTACGAAGAGATCGCTGCCGAAGCGCTGGCGGCGCGCATGCCCGCCAGCGTCGATGTGGTGACCTGCATGGAAATGCTGGAGCACGTGCCCGACCCGCAATCGATCCTGCGCGCCTGCGCCACGCTGGTACGCCCGGGCGGCTACGTGTTCTGCTCCACGATCAACCGCAACCTCAAGGCCTATCTGCTGGCCGTGGTCGGCGCCGAATACGTGCTCAAGATGCTGCCGCGCGGCACGCATGACTACGACAAGTTCATCACGCCGTCCGAACTCGCCCGCTACGCCCGCAACACCGGGCTCGAACTGGTCGAGATGCGCGGCATGACCTACAACCCGCTGACCCAGGTCTACTCGCTGGGCCGGGACACCGATGTGAACTATATGATGGCATTTCGCCGGCCCGCCTGAACATGCGCACCTACGACGCAGTCTTCTTTGATCTCGACGGCACGCTCGCCGACACCGCCCCCGACCTGGCCGCGGCCGCGAACCGGCTCGTCACCGAGCATGGCCGCCCGCCCGTGGACTACGAGAAACTCCGCCCCGTGGCCTCGCACGGCGCACGCGGCCTGATTGGCGCCGCCTTCGGCAAGAGCCCGGCCGACCCAGAGTTCCCCGCCCTGCGCGACACCTTCCTCGATTACTACGAGGCCGACATCGCGGTGCATACGCGCCTGTTCGATGGCATGGCCGAGGTGCTGGACGCGCTGGAAACCGCCGGCATCCGGTGGGGTATCGTCACCAACAAGATCACGCGCTTCACAGCGCCGCTGGTCGCCGCCATCGGACTGGCGCCGCGCGCCTCAGCCGTGGTCAGCGGCGACACCACGGCGCATGCCAAGCCCCACCCCGCACCGCTGCTGCATGCCGCCGAAGTCAGCGGCGTGGCGCCCGGGCGCTGCGTGTACGTTGGCGATGACGTGCGCGACATCCAGGCAGGCAAGGCCGCCGGCATGATCACCATCACCGCGGCCTACGGCTACTGCGGCGATGGCGAACCGCCCGAGGCATGGGGCGCCGACTACCTGGTGCGCCATCCCAGCGAGCTGATCGCGCTGCTGGCCCCTGGCGCACAGCGCTGACGCGCGAGGCGGCACGGCAGGCATTTACACCTGAAGCCGCCGACGGGGTACAATCTGTCTTCTTGACACTGTTCACACAGTTCACGCAGGGGCCGACCTGGTTTCGACGTGGGTTACAAAGCAGTGGAGGGCATACCGAGGACCCGTCACCTCGTTAATCAATGGGAATGCAATAACTGCTAACGACGAACGTTACGCACTGGCCGCTTAATTGCGGCCGTCCTCGCACTGGCTCGCTGGCGGGCTAGAGTCGCAAGACTACGCGAGGTCATTAACGCCAGATAAGCCCTGAGTTTGTCACGGACCTAGGGACGAAAATTTAGTGACTCGCCGTTGTAGAGCGTGTCCGTCCGCGATGCACCGGTTAAATCAAATGGCAGGACTAAGTATGTAGAACTCTCTGTGGAGGGCTTGCGGACGCGGGTTCGATTCCCGCCGGCTCCACCAATATTCAGTCCTGGTTATTTCCAGGACTACCGAAACCCCGGGGATAGGCATCCTCGGGGTTTTCTTTTTTCCGGCTTTGATAATGAGGGTGGCGCAAAGCCCCCACTACCCCAAAAAAATTGCTGCAAAGGCGGGCAATTTCCGCCGAATTAAGATTTGTCCGATTCACATAACGCCCCCAAGCCTGCATCATCTACCCAAGCTGCCTCTGCAGAGGCAGACTTCCCGACGCGGGCCTTCGTAGCTTCACGTCCGGAGTTGCCCTCCAGCGCCCGCCCAATCCTGTGTGGGCGTCTTTTTTTGGGCGCTCGAACAAGCTCAGCGCGGTCGCCAAGCGCAAGGTCATTAGCAAATTGTAATCATCTGTTACAGTCGAGATTTTTTCGGCAACCGAAAAGCGGCGCCAGAGGCGCCCATGCGCATCGGAACAGGCAAGTACAAATGAAGAAACTGATTGGGGCTGCAAGCATTGCGCTGACCCTCGCAGGCTGTGGCGGATCGGGCGACAACAGTGACGGACTGGCGATCGTGCGCACTCCTCCCGCCACCACACCCACCACACCTACGACACCCACGGCCCCGACGACCCCAGTGACCCCGGCGGCACCCGACACCATCGCGCTTGGCTCAGGCTTCTACATCGGTACCTCTGCCGCCAGCGAGCGGTTCAACATCCTGGTGTTGGACGAGAACGTCTACTACGCCTTCTACGCGATGGCGGGCATACCGGACGTATCGACCGGGGTCCTGACCGGCAACTACAGCTCGGGCAGCGGTGCACTCACCACCAATAACAACGGGCTGGACTTCAATCAGGAGGCGGCTGGCTACAGCCTGACCGCAGCGAACCTGATGGCGGCCTACGTGCCGGGCAAGTCGATCCAGGCGCAGGTCACCTATCGCAACGGCAGGAGCACGGTCGTCAATGCCACCTACAGCACCGACTACAACTTCATCGCGACCACCGACGGCCTGAAGGGGACTTACTACGGGACGTCGAACGTCATTGACACGACCGGGATCGCGGCGGGTGCTGTAAGGCTGACCATCGACGCCAGCGGCAACCTCACGCTAGACGGCAGCGGCTCGGGCTGCAGCTTTACCGGGACCGCCACGCCGCGGCGCCAGGGCAAGGTCTACAACGTCGCCCTGCAGCTGACTGGGCCGAGTTGCCCTTACGCGAACACACCCATGAGCGGCATTGCCTACTACGACCCCACCACCACGCATAGCTTGCCCACGCCCGGCCAGATCTACCTGTTTGCGATGCGCCCCGACCGCCAGGTCGGGGTGATCTTCACTGGCAAGCCCTGAAGCGCAGCCTAGAGAAAGCGGTCGAGGATCTTGCGGCTGCCCTTGTCCAGGCTGGCCAGGTTGCGCACCAGGTAATGGATGCCGTGGCTGTCGGAGATCAGCAGCGTGGAGCCGGCGAGGCGGCGGATGTCTTCCTCGCCACGCAGCACCAGCGACGTGAGGCCGCGATCCGTCTCTACCTCCCAGGTGCTGGGGGTAGCGTAGGTCGACACCGAGCGGATGCGGCGGATCTCCGGCATGAATTCACGGCTGGCCAGCTCGGCCTCGATCATCTCGCGCACCGGGGCAGGCAAGGTATCCAGGCGAGGCAGCCAGGCCAGCTCGCGGCCATCGGCACTGACGAGGCCGACGCCGTCGTCGGGCGCGGCGATGGGGAAGGCGCGCACGGGAACGACACCATCATGCACAACGCCATCTGCCGTGGTCATCACCAGGCGGCCAAGGGCATTGCGGGAGAGCTTGAAATCGACTTGCTGCATGTGAGCTCCCATCCTTATTGCACGTTGACCGCATCGGCGGAGGTGAGATCCGCGTCGGCATCGACATTGCGGGCCTGCGCCTGGTAGAGCTTGTAGTAGGCGCCTTCGCGCGCCAGCAATTCATCGTGGTTGCCAACTTCCACGATCTGTCCGCGATCCATTACCACCAGTCGGTCCGCCTTGCGCAGCGTGGACAGGCGGTGGGCGATGGCGATGGTGGTGCGGCCTTGCACCAGGTTGTCCAGCGCCTTCTGGATTTCCTTCTCCGTCGTCGTATCCACCGACGAGGTGGCCTCGTCCATGATCAGGATGCGCGGATTGATCAGCAGCGCGCGAGCGATGGAGATACGCTGGCGTTCGCCGCCGGACAGCGCCTGCCCGCGCTCGCCCACGAGAGAGTCATAGCCGTGCGGCAGGCGCAGGATGAACTCGTGCGCATGAGCGGCGCGCGCCGCGGCGATGATCTCTTCGCGCGAAGCACCCGGCTTGCCGTAGGCAATGTTCTCGGCAATCGTGCCAAAGAACAGGAACGGCTCCTGCAGCACCAGCCCGATATGGCTGCGGAACTCCGAGACCGGCAGCGAGCGGATATCGACGCCGTCCAGCCGGATCGCGCCCTCGGAGACATCGTAGAAGCGGCAGATCAGGTTGACCAGCGTGCTCTTGCCCGACCCGCTGTGTCCCACCAGGCCAATCATCTCGCCCGGTGCGATCGACAGGTTGAGCCCGCGGATTACGGCACGGTTGCCGTAGCGGAAGCCCAGCTCGCGCAGCTCGATGGCGCCCTCCACACGCTCCAGGTGCACCGGCCGCGTGGGTTCCGGCACGCTGGAGACGTGATCGAGGATATCGAAGATGCGCTTGGCGCCGGCGGCGGCCTTCTGCGTGACCGAGACGATGCGGCTCATCGAATCCAGGCGTGTGTAGAAGCGGCTGATATAGGTGAGGAAGGCCACCAGCACGCCGACCGTGATCGCGTTGTGCGAGACCTGCCAGATGCCGAAGATCCACACCACCAGCAAGCCGATCTCGGTCAGCAGCGTGACGGTCGGGGTGAACAGCGACCACACCGCGTTGACCCGGTCATTGATGGCCAGGTTGTGCCGGTTGGCTTCGCGGAAGCGCTCCACTTCGCGCTTTTCCTGCGCAAAGGCCTTGACCACGCGGATGCCCGGGATGGTATCGGCCAGCACGTTGGTGATCTCCGACCAGATCCGGTCGATCTTCTCGAAGCCGTGGCGCAGCCGGTCGCGCACCAGGTGGATCATCCACGCGATGAACGGCAGCGGCACCAGGGTCACCAGCGCCAGCCACGGGTTGATCGAAATCAGGATGGCCGCCGTCATGACGATCATCAGCACGTCGGTGGCGAAATCCAGCAGATGTAGCGACAGAAATACGCAGATGCGATCACTTTCCGAGCCGATGCGGGCCATCAGGTCGCCCGTGCGCTTGCCGCCGAAGTACTCCAGCGACAGACGCAGCAGGTGCTCGTAGGTGGTGGTGCGCAGGTCCGCGCCGATGCGCTCGGACACCCGCGCCAGCAGATAGGTGCGAGCCCAGCCAAGGCTCCATGCAACCAGCGCCGCACCCAGCAGGCCGGCCAGGTACAGCTTGACCCGGTCGTAGTCGATGGGCAGCCCGTTTTGGTAGGGAATCAGCACGTTGTCCATCAACGGCATGGTCAGGTACGGCGGCACCAGCGTTGCGGCGGTGGACAGCAGCGTCAGCAGGAAGCCGGCCAGCAACTGGAAGCGGTACGGCCGGGCAAACCGCCACAGGCGCAATAGGGCCCAGGTCGACGGCGGCATTTCCAGGTCACGGCTGCATTGCGGGCATTGGTCGTCGTCCGGGGGCAGCGGAGCCTTGCAGGTCGGGCAGACCGCTTCGGCATCCAGATCCAGCCGCCCTGCCCGGCCTGAGGCCGACAGGTCGCGCTGCGCGTGGAACTGGTCGATCAGGCGCAACGCAGCCGGGTTGTGGCCCAGCGTGTAGCGCCAACTGGCCAGCAATCGCCCATTGTCTTGCAACTCCAGCGTGCCAACCCCCGCATGATCGGCGTGATGCAGCGATAATCCGGGCTGGATCGCCCATTCCTGCCAGTCTTTTTGCCCCGGCATGCGCGCCAGCAAGCGACGATCCGTCACAAGTACCCAGCCTTGGGTAAAATGCAGCTTTGCGTCAAGGTCGACTTCGAGCCAGGCAAGCACGGCTTCGCCAGCTTGCAGGCGGATGCCGAGTTCGTTACGCCACGGCTCGTTGTGGGCGTCGCTGTCAATCACGGGCAAGGAAGGTTGGGTCATCGTTGGTACGGCATGCTGCGTCCTTGGGCTATGGACATAACTTGAAACAATTTAGCGCGGGCGCGCCCTGGCGGCCCGCCGATTTGCCCGCAGTATACATAAGGCCAAACACACGGGCGCCCCTGATGCACTGCACAATCGCTTTTTAATCAAGAAAGTCAACCGGCTGACCGTTGTAACGTTACTGAAAGGTTAGGCTTCTATTTCTCGGGCACTCGCCCACTGCCTCAAGCTAAATCAATGAAAAAGAAGGACATTGAGATTTTCGATGTCATGTCGCTGCGCGGCCCGAATATGTGGACATATCGGCCTGTGCTGGAGGCGTGGGTCGATATCGGGGAACTGGAGGATTTTCCCTCCAACAAGATTCCGGGGTTCTACGAGCGCCTGTCGGCATGGCTGCCCTCGCTGGTCGAGCATCGCTGCAGTATCGGCGAGCGCGGCGGCTTCCTGCAGCGGCTCAAGGACGGCACGTGGCCTGGCCACATCCTGGAACACGTCACGCTTGAGCTGCAGAACCTCGCCGGCATGCCCGGCGGCTTCGGCAAGGCGCGCGAGACCCCGATCCGGGGTGTCTACAAGGTGATCGTGCGGGCCTGGCACGAGGATGTCACCCGTGCCGCCCTGTTCGCCGCCCGCGACCTGGTGATGGCCGCCATCGAGGACCGTCCCTATGACGTTCAGGAGACGGTGGATCACCTGCGACGCCTGGTGGACAAGCACTGCCTGGGTCCGAGCACTGCCTGCATCGTCGACGCAGCCGACGACCGCGACATCCCGGCGCTGCGCCTGTCCGAGGGCAACCTGGTGCAACTCGGCTATGGCAGCCGCCAGCGCCGCATCTGGACTGCCGAGACCGACCGCACCGCCGCCATTGCCGAGAGCATCTCGCGTGACAAGGACCTGACCAAGAGCCTGCTGGAATCCTGCGGCGTGCCCGTGCCCGAAGGCCGGCTGGTGGAAAGTGCCGCCGACGCCTGGGACGCCGCCGAGGACATCGGCCTGCCGGTGGTGGTCAAGCCCTATGACGGCAACCACGGCCGCGGTGTGTTCACCAACCTGACCACGCGCGAAGAAGTCGAGACCGCCTACGGCGTCGCCATCGATGAGGGCAGTGGCGTCATCGTCGAGCGCTTTGTGCTGGGCAACGAACACCGCCTGCTGGTGGTGGGCGGCCGCCTGGTGGCCGCCGCCATGGGCGAGACCGCCAGCGTGACCGGCGACGGCAAGTCGACCATCGACGAGCTGATCGAGTCGCAGATCAATTCCGACCCGCGCCGCGGCAGCACCGAAGACCACCCGCTCAACAAGGTACGGCTGGATTCGGCCGCGCGCCTGGAACTCAAGCGCCAGGGCTTTGACGCCACGTCCGTACCGCCCGAGGGCAAGCATGTGCTGATCCAGCGCAACGGCAACGTGGCCTTCGATGTGACCGACCGCGTGCACCCGAGCGTGGCCGCGCATGCCTCGCTGGCCGCCCGCATCGTGGGCCTGGACATCGCCGGCGTCGACCTGGTGGCGCAGGACATTTCGCGGCCGCTCGCCGAGCAGCGCGGCGCCATTGTCGAGGTCAATGCCGGCCCCGGCCTGTTGATGCACCTGAAGCCCTCCAACGGCGAAGCCCGCCCGGTGGGCCGTGCCGTGGTGGATCACCTGTTCCCGGCTGGCGAAGGCGACGATAACGGCCGCATTCCCGTGGTCGGCATCACCGGCACCAACGGCAAGACCGTGGTGGCCAAGCTGGTCGCACGCCTGCTGCAGCTCTCGGGCAAGCACACCGGCCTGGCTTGCAGCGACGGCCTCTACCTGGACCGCCGCCAGGTGCAAGGCGGCGACCGCGCCAACTGGGACGCGGCCCGCCGCATCTTGATGAACCGCGCGGTGGATGCCGCCGTGCTCGAGAACGACAGCGGCGCCATCCTGTCCGAAGGCCTCGCCTACGACCGTTGCCAGGTCGGCGTGGTGACCAATATCGATGTGCCCGACCACCTTGGCCAGTATTACGTCGAGGAAGTCGAGAAGATGTACAACGTGCTGCGCACCCAAGTCGACGTGGTACTGGACGGCGGCGTGGCGGTGCTCAACGCGCGCGACCCGCTGGTCGTGGAGATGGCCGAGCTGTGCGATGGCGACGTGATCTTCTTCGGCATGACGGCTGACCTGCCCGCCATTGCCGCGCATCGCGCGGCGGGCCGCCGTGCGGTCTACGTGCGCGACGGCAAAGTGGTGCTCGCCACCGGCAGCCGCGAGGTGCCGCTGGCCGATGTGGCCGCGATCCCCCTCACCTATGCGGGCCGCGTGGCCTTCCAGGTCGAGAACGTGCTGGCGGCTGTGGCCACCGGCTGGGCGCTGGGCATCTCCAACGACCTGATTCGTGCTGGCGTGGTGACATTCGATGTGGGCCAGGTGGATGTGCCCGGACGCTTCACGCTGTTCGAGCGCAACGGTGCCATCGTGGTGATCGACGACGCCCACAATGCACCCGCGCTGGAAGCGCTGGTGGCATCGCTGGAACGCTTCCCGAGCGAGCGCCGCGTGGTGGTGTACGGCGCCGGCGCGCCGCGCCGCGACGAAGACATGGTCAAGCAAGGCAAGGTGCTGGGCGCCGCGTTCGACCGCGTCTTCCTGTGCGAAGACACTTCGGTCAAGCGCGCGCTGCCGGACGCCGAGGCACGCGCGCTGCTCAAGCAGGGCCTGTATGAAGGACGGCGCGTGACCAAGATCATCGACGAGGGCTCGCGCCGCCAGGCGATCGAGGCCGCGCTCGCGCAAGTAGTGGCCGGCGACCTGCTGGTCCTGCAATGCGATGAGGCGACGACCCTGCCGACGATCGACCTGGTGCACCAGTGGATGGGCCAACCGGGCCGCCGCGCCTGATCCGCAAGGAAACTGATTTCATGGAAGTCTCACGTATCCGGGCCCTGCGCGGCCCTAACCTGTGGTGCCGCCACACCGCCATCGAAGCCATCGTTTCTTGCTCTGACGAGGCCCACACGCTGGCACAGCTGCCCGGTTTTGAAGAGCGCCTGCGCGCGCGCTTTCCCGAGGTAGGCCCGCTGCGGCCCGATGACAACGAAGGCGTGGTGTCGCTGGCGCACGCGCTCGAATGCGCGGCCATGCGCCTGCAAGCAGAGGCCGGCTGCCCGGTCAGCTTCAGCCGCACCGCGCCCACTGTCGAACCCGGCACCTATCAGGTGGTGGTGCAGTACAGCGAGGAAGAAGTCGGCCGGCTGGCGCTGGAACTCGCCGCCACGCTGTGCCGCGCCGCGCGCGATGACATGCCGTTCGACCTGGCCGATGCGCTGCATCGCCTGCGCGAGCTCGACGAAGACGTGCGCCTGGGGCCGAGCACCGGCTCCATCGTCTATGCGGGCGTGGCACGCGGCATTCCTTATCGCCGCCTGACGCAAGGCAGCATGGTCCAGTTTGGCTGGGGCAGCAAGCAACGCCGCATCCAGGCAGCCGAAACCGACATGACCAGCGCGGTCTCGGAATCGATCGCGCAAGACAAAGAACTCACCAAGAAGCTGCTGCACGCCGCCGGCGTGCCGGTGCCGATGGGCCGCTCCGTCTCGGACCCCGACGAAGCCTGGGCCGCCGCGCAGGAAATCGATGCGCCGGTGGTGGTCAAGCCGCGCGACGGCAACCAGGGCAAGGGCGTGGCGGTGCGCATCCGCACCCGCGAGGAAGTCATCGCCGCCTATGAAGTCGCCGCCGAGATCAGCTCCGACGTGATCGTTGAGCGCTATATTCCCGGCCACGATTTCCGCCTGCTGGTGGTGGGCAACCACCTGGTCGCCGCGGCCCGCCGCGATCCGCCGCAGGTCACCGGCGATGGCAAGCACACCGTGCGCCAACTGGTCGAGGAAGTGAATCGCGACCCGCGCCGCGGCGAGGGACACGCCACCTCGCTGACCAAGATCCGCTTTGACGATATCGCGCTGGCCACGCTGGCCAAGCAGCATCTCACCGCGGATGCGGTGCCGCCCAAGGGCACCCGCGTGGTGCTGCGCAATAACGCCAACCTGTCCACCGGCGGCAGCGCGACGGACGTCACCGACGATGTGCACCCGGACATGGCTGCCCGCGCCGTGGCGGCCGCGCGCATGGTTGGCCTGGACATCTGCGGCGTCGACGCGGTCTGCGAGACCGTGCTCAAGCCGTTCGAGGAACAAGCCGGCGGCATCGTCGAAGTCAATGCGGCGCCGGGCCTGCGCATGCACCTGCAGCCCTCCTACGGCAAGGGCCGTGCGGTGGGCGAAGCCATCATCTCCACGATGTTCGGCGACGGCGACGATGGCCGCATCCCCGTGGTGGCGGTCTCCGGCACCAACGGCAAGACCACCACGGTCCGCCTGATTGCCCACCTGCTGGCCGGCAGCGGCCTGCGCATCGGCATGACCGGCACCGACGGTGTCTACGTCAAGGGCGAGCGCATCGACACCGGCGACTGCAGCGGCCCGCGCAGCGCCCGCAATGTGCTGATGCACCCCGACGTGGACGCCGCCGTGTTCGAGACCGCGCGCGGCGGCCTGCTGCGCGAAGGCCTGGCCTTCGACCGCTGCGACGTGGCGGTGGTCACCAATGTGGGCGAAGGCGATCACCTCGGGCTGTCCTTTATCAGCACCGTGGAAGACCTCGCCGTGCTGAAAAGCGTCATCGTGCAAAACGTGGCACCGCACGGCATGGCCGTGCTCAATGCCGCGGACCCCATGGTGGTGCGCATGGCCGACGCCTGCCCGGGCGCCGTGACGTTCTTCGCGGCCGACCTCAACAACCCCGTGATGGCTACGCACTGCGCGCAGGGCAAGCGCGTGGTGTACGTCGAGGATGGCCATATCGTGGCCGCCGAAGGCGAGCATCAGGAGCGCATCGCGCTGTCGAGCATTCCGCTGACGCGCGGCGGCTCGATCGGCTTCCAGGTCGAGAACGCCATGTCCGCCACCGCGGCGGCGTGGGCACTGGGCATCGACTGGGAAGTGATCCGCCGCAGCCTGGCGACCTTCGTCAACGATGCAGCCACCGCCCCCGGCCGCTTCAACGTGTTCGACTACAAGGGCGCGACGCTGATCGCCGACTACGGCCACAACCCGGATGCGATCCAGGCGCTGTGCAACGCCATCGAAGGCATGCCCGCCAAGCGCCGCTCGGTGGTGATCAGCGGTGCCGGCGACCGCCGCGACGTCGATATCCGCCGCCAGACGGAGATCCTTGGCGATGTGTTCGACGAAGTGATCCTGTACCAGGACCAGTGCCAGCGCGGACGCGAGGACGGCGAAGTGCTGGCCTTGCTGCGCGAAGGCCTGGAGGGCGCGAAGCGCGCCAGCACAGTCGAGGAGATCCGTGGGGAGTTCCTTGCTATCGATACGGCGTTGTCGCATTTGCAGTCGGGGGATCTTTGCTTGATTTTGGTGGATCAGGTGGAGGAGGCGCTGGCGCATATTGAGCAGAGGATTGCTCAGGGGTGAGTTGGATAGCCTCGCGGTAAACAAGAAAGCCAGCCTCATCGGCTGGCTTTCTTGCATTCTGATTTTGATTGGCGTTGGTTGGTGTCTTGTACCCAACAGCCGTATGACGTTGATCTGCGGGGGCTTTGGTTTTTTTGTTGGCGGCGATGGCTTTTGGGTCCAAAAACCAACGCCGCCCAAATCCCCCCCTATCCCCCCTATCCCCCCCACCCCTAATGCCTCCCCGGCAACGACAGCCGCCTCTCCAACAACCGCTGCACATGCGCCAGCGCCGTACTAAGCATCCAATAAATAGCAGCCACGGCAAGATAAAGCGGCAACGGCTGGTAGGTCGCGGCAATCACCTCCTGCGCCGTGCGCAGCAGCTCCGTCACCGTGATCACAGACACCAGCGAGGTGTCCTTGATCAGGCTGATCAGGCTGTTCGACAGGCTCGGCACCGCCAGCCGCAGCGCCTGAGGACCGACCACGTAGCGCAAGGTCTGGCCTTGCGTCAGGCCCAGGCTGTAAGCCGCCAGCCACTGCCCGCGCGGGATGCCGAGGATGGCGCCGCGCATGCTCTCCGAGAGATACGCCCCTACGTTCAGGCTCAGCGTCAACACGCCCGCCGGGGTGGGTTCCAGCGCGATGCCGATGCCCGGCAAGCCGTAATACACCACGAAGATCTGCACCAGCAGCGGCGTGCCGCGCATGATGCTGACATAGGCCCGCGCGACGGCCTTCGGCACGGGCTGGTGGCTGATGCCCATCAACGCCACCACGGTGCCGATCACCAGCCCGAAGATCATCGACAGCAGCGCGAACTTGATGGTCAGCAGCATGCCCTGCAGCAACACGGGCAGCGATGCGGCAACGAGCTGGAGAGCGGACATGGAAAGCCCTGGCGGGAGGCCTGCCCGCGCTTATCTGGCCGGCTTGGTCACGTCACTGCCGAACCACTTCGCCGAGAGCTTGCCGAGGCTGCCGTCCTTGCGCATCTCGTCGAGCGCGCGGTCGATGGCCTGCGCAAACTTCGGATTGTCCTTGCGAAAGGGGATCGCCACCTCGGAATTGCCGCCTTCCACAATCGCGCCGGGCCGCAGCGGCAGGTTTGACGTCTTGATCAGGTAACCGATCATCAGGCGGTCGTTCAGCGCGGCATCCACGCGCTGCGCGGCCAGGTCGCGCAGGTACTCGGGCGCGCCCGGATAGGTCTTGACGTCGATGCCGGCGACCGACTTGGCCAGTTCGTTGTAGTTGCTGCCCAGGCTCACGCCGAGCTTCTTGCCTTTCAGGTCCTCGAGGGACTTGAACTGCCGGTTGTCATCCTTGCGCTGGATCAGTTGCGCCGCCGAATACACGTAAGGTGTGGAGAATTCCAGCACCTGCTTGCGTTGCGGCGTAACCGCGACCTGGTTGACGATCACATCGAACTTGCCGGCCTGCAGCCCGGCAATGATGCCGCTCCACTCGGTGGTGACAAACTCCGGCTTGACGCCCAGCTTGGCCGCCACGCCCTTCGCCACATCCACGTCGAAGCCTTCCAGCTGGTTGTTGCTGCCGCGGTAGTTGAATGGCGGATAGGTGCCTTCCAGCCCAATCTTTAGCACGCCGGCCTGCTTTACGGTATCGAGCAGGTCGGCGGCCTGCGCGGCGGCGCCGGCCGCCAGCAGCGAAACGGCGAACAGGGCGTTGAGACAGCCGGTACGAAGCGATCGCATATGTTCTCCAGTCAGCACAGCCGACGCGGACGGCGTCCGCAACGGTCCGGCAAGCGCCAACCCGGCGTTGGTCCGCCAAGCGCGCAAGCCGGCTTTTAGCCTAGCGCAATTTCGCGTCGAACAGCAATAACGATTCGCCCTGCCCCGCCCGGCTTACTGGAACGCCTTGTCGTTAGGATGGGCGTAGAGATCCTTCATATCGGCTGACAGCGGATAGTTCAGGTTGATGTTGCGCGGCGGAATCGGCGACTGGAACCACTTCTTGTACAACTGCTCGGCGCGGCCGCTGGTCATCAGGTCGGCGATCACGCCGTCGGCCAGCGCCTTGAACGACGGATCGTCCTTGCGGAACATGCAGGCGTAGTTCTCCGTCTGCAACGGCGTGCCCACCACGGTCCAGTCATTGGCGCTCTTGGCCTTGGTCAGCTCGCCGTAGAGCAGCGGCTCGTCCATCACGAAGGCCACCGCGCGCCCGGTCTCCAGGATCAGGAAGGACTGCCCGTGGTCCTTGGCGCTGATCAGGCTCATGTTCATGGCCTTCTCGCCATTCATCTTGACCAGCAGGCGCTCATCCGTGGTGCCAGCGGTGGTCACCACGTTGCGGTCCTTGAGATCCGGGAAGTCTTTCACGCCCGAATCCTTCTTGGTCAGCATGCGCAGCCCGTAGACAAACAGGCTGTTGGAAAACGCTACCTGCTTCTGCCGCTCCAGGTTGTTGGTGGTGGTGCCGCACTCGATGTCGATGGTGCCGTTCTGCATCAGCGAAATGCGATTCTGCGACGTGATCGGCACCAGCTTGATCTCGAGCTTGGGGCTTTGCAGTTGCGCCTTCACCTTGTCGACGATCTGCAGCAGGATCTCGTGCGAGTAGCCCATCACATCGCGTCCGTTGGTATAGGAGAACGGGATGGAGGACTCGCGATAGCCCAGCGAGATCACGCCGGTTTCCTTGATCTTGCGCAGCGTATCGCCGTCGGCGGCGTGCGCATTGCTGACAGCGCCTGCGGTGCCAGCCAGCATGGCAACCGCCAGCAGGCAGCGGGAGAATCGGTTGGAGTGGACCTGCGATTTCATATCGTTTTCTCCTTGGGTGGGAATGGCTCGAGGTACTGCCTGGTCGTGAAGCGGTGTTTCTCAGCGGTAATGCAAACGTAAAAACTGCCCCGGAACGCTGCCCATCAAGCCAGCATCCCGGCGAAATCCGTGTCTGCGATGGCCGGCTTGCGCCCGGCCAGGCCATCAGCCAGCAAACCCGCGCTGCCCATGGCCAGCGTGAAGCCAAGCGCGCCGTGGCCGATGTTGAGCCACAGGCCGCGCACGCCCGACCGGCCCACCATCGGCAGGCCGGTCGGCGTGGCCGGGCGCAGGCCCGCCCAGGGCTGCAACTGCTCCGGCTCCATGCCCGGCGCCATGTCGCCAAACAGCGCGCGGGTCTCAAAGGCCAGCGTGGCGATGCGGGCACGGTCGATGACGGTATCCGCGCGCACCAGGTCGGCCATGCCCGCCACGCGCAAGGTGTTGCCGATGCGGGCATAGACAATCTTGCGCGCAGCATCGGTGATGCTGATGTGCGGCGCGCGCTCGCCATCGCGAATTGGCACCGTGATGCTGTAGCCCTTGAGCGGCCACAGCGGTGCCCGCACGCCCAGGGGCTTGAGCAACGCCACGCTGCCGATGCCGCCTGCCACCACCACGGCATCCGCCCGCTCGATGCCGGCATCGGTACGCACGCCGGTCACGCGATCGCCTTCGCGCTCGATGCCCAGCACGCCGGTGCCAAAGCGCAGCGACACGCCAGGACGGTCACGCAGCAACTGTGCCAACGCCAGGCAGAAACGATGGCAATCGGCCACTTCCTCGCTCGGCGTGTGAATCGCCCCGGCAATCTCGCCGCGGATGCCGGCCAACGCCGGTTCCAGCGCCACGCACGCGTCGCCGTCCAGCGCCTGCTGCTCGCAGCCCAGGCTGGCCTGGTAATCGAGCAGGCGGCAGGCGGCATCGAAGCCGGCCGCGTCGCGGTGCACAATCAGCTTGCCGCGCCGGGCAAAGCCGAAGTCCACCGGCTGGCTGTCGACAAAGGCCTGCATCAGGTCGCGGGAGTAGAAGGCCAACCGCAGCAGCTTGCGCGTGGTGGCCTCGCTGGCCGAGGCATTGCAAGCGCGTGCAAACGCCGCCAGCCAGCGCCACTGCGCCGGGTCGCCCGATGGCCGGAAGCGCATCGGCGAATCAGGGCGCAGCAGCCACCCGGGTACCTTGGCCAGCACGCCCGGCCCGGCGAGCGGCGCCACATAGCTATAGCTGAGCTGCCCGCCGTTGGCGAAGCTGGTTTCCTCGCCCGGGCCGTCGTGCCGCTCCAGCACGGTCACCTCGTGCCCGTCGCCCGCCAGCCGCCACGCCGCGCTCATCCCAATCACGCCCGCCCCTACGATCACAACCTTCATTACCCGCCTCTTTGATCCGGTCCTTCTCGACCCGACACAGGGTAGACCACGCGGCCCGCCTTGCCCAATGCGAATACGTGCAAGAATATGTCTTTAGGCTATGGGTGCCGCTTTGCTGCAGCGCCCTCCCCTGCCACATGCGATTGCGTCAGATCGAAGTCTTTCGCGCGGTCATGCTGACCGGCACCGTCAGTGAGGCCGCGCGCCTGCTGCACGTCTCCCAGCCGGTGGTCACGCGCGTGCTGCAGCATGCCGAGGCCACGCTCGGCTTCCGTTTGTTCGACCGGGTGAAAGGCAGGCTGCAGGCCACGCCGGAGGCCGGCGCGCTGTATGGCGATGTCGAGCGGCTATATGGCGAGATCGAGCGGGTGCGCCGCGTCTCCGAAAGCCTGCGCCACAAAGGCGCCGGCCGCCTGCGCGTGGCGGCCACGCCCAGCCTGGCCAATCCGCTGCTGGTGCCAGCCGTACGCCGCTTTTGCGCGCGCCATCCCGACACCCAGGTGCAGGTACTGACCCACCACACCGACGAGATCGTGCAAGGGCTGCTGGCTAACCAGATCGACCTGGGCTTCGCCTTCTCGCCACCACGCCACGAAGCCATCACCAGCGAACCGGTAGCTGGTGGCCAGATGCTGCTGGCGGTGCCGCGCGGCGAGCCGCTGGCGGCCCGTGGCCGGCGGGCCGACGTGCCGATGCACAAGCTGGTTGAGCGTCCCTTCATTGCCTACGACGACAACAGCTCGCTTGGGCTGCTGGTGCGCCAGACGCTGGCGCGCAATGCGCTTGAGCCGCGTTCCACGCTGGAAGTCCAGACCTATTCGCTGGCGCTGGCACTGGTCGATGCCGGCCTGGGCCTTACCTTGCTCGACCAGTACACCGCGCTGGGCGCAAACCCGCAGCGAGTTTCGCTGCACGAGGTCAAGCCCGCGTTGCCTTTCGAGATCCAGTTGCTGCGCGCCAGCCACCGCGGCAGTTCCAGCCTGGCCGACGCGATGCGCGAACAGTTTGCCGCCGCCGCACGGGAACTGGCTGCTGCGCTGCCGCAGCGACTGGAAGCGCCGGCGGTCAGTTTTGAGCATGCGCCTAGATGAAACGTCCCGCCGCCCTTGCGGAATTTGACAGTACCGTGCGCCGTGCACCATCATCAAAGTGCCTGAACGGTGCTTTCCCAAACCTATGTTCGCCCTGACCCTGCTTCTCCTCATCCTGATCAGCGCCTTCTTCTCGATTTCCGAGATCGCGCTGACCGCATCGCGCCGCACCAAGCTGCAGACGCTGTCCGAGCGTGGCGACCGCCGCGCCACCAAGATCATGCTGCTCAAGGAGGAGCCGGGCAACTTCTTCACCATCGTGCAGATCGGCGTCAACAGCGTGGCCATCCTGGCCGGTATCGTCGGCGAGAAGCATGTCTCCGACCTGTTGCAGACGGCGCTGCTGCCCTACCTGGACGTGGTCACCACCCAGCGCATCGCCAATGTCGGCTCCTTCCTGATCGTCACCCTGCTCTTTATCCAGTTCGCCGACCTGATCCCCAAGCGCATCGCCATGACGTTTCCCGAAGCCTGCGCGCTGGCGGTGATCGGGCCGATGCTCACGCTCATCAAGATCTTCAAGCCACTGGTCTACGTCTTCAACGGTGCCGCCAATGCCACGCTGCATCTGTTCGGCGTGCCCACCAAGCACATCGACCAGATCACCTCGGAGGACATCGCCGCCATGGTCGATGCCGGGGCGGAGGCCGGTGTGCTGCACAAGCACGAGATCCACCTGATCGAGAACGTGTTCGAGCTGGACGCGAAAAGCGTCACCGCGGTGATGACCCCGCGCGACGATGTGGTCTACATCGGCCTGGACGAATCCCCCGACAGCCTGCGGCGCAAGCTGGTCAACTATCCGCACGCGCAGTATCCGGTGTGCGGGCACAACCTCGACGACGTGCTGGGCTACATCGATTCGAAGGACATCCTGCAGCTGTTCCTTGCCGACGATTCCACCGGCGTGATGGGCAACATCGGCAATATCGGCAAACACCACGACAAGAACGTGCTGGTGATCCCGGACACGCTGACGCTCACCGAATCGCTCACGCGCTTTCGCGAGATGCACCAGAACTTTGCGGTGGTCATGAACGAATACGGGCTGGTGGTGGGCATCGTCACGCTGGACGATATCGTCGGCGCGCTGATGGGCAACATCATCTACTCCACCGAGGATGAACAGATCGTGCGGCGCGACGAAAGCTCATGGCTGGTCGACGGCGTCACGCCGCTGGTGGACCTGAAGAAGGCGCTGGAGCTCGACGAGCTGCCCGGCGAGGATTACGTCGACACGGCCGCCGGGCTCGTCATCTACACGCTCAAGCGGATCCCGAAGAAGTCGGAAGCGATCGAGGCTGCGGGATTCCGCTTTGAAGTGCTGGACATCGACCATCACAAGATCGATCAGTTGCTGGTTTCGCGGCTGCCGCTGGCGGCGCCGTTCCAGCCGTAAGCGCGCGGCGATACCGCTCGACCGTGCCGGGCAGCTGGAACACCACGATCCACGTGCCAACCACCACCACCGCCGCGGCGGCGACCGCGCCCAGGCGCAGCGGCGCCAGGCGTTCCGGTGCATGCAGGGTGGCATAGGCGGTGCCCAGCAGCACGATCCAGGCAAAGCCGAGCGCGCAGCCCGCCAGCACGTCGGACAGCCAGTGCATGCCAAGGTAGAGCCGCGACAGGCAGATCAGCGTCACCACCACCGCGGTCAGCGCCACCACCGGCATCCGTACCCGCCACGGCTGGCGCAGGCACAGCAGGAAGGCCAGGAAGCCATAGGTCACCATGCTGCTGGTGGCGTGGCCGCTAGGAAACGAGAACGACTCCAGGCCGCCGTAGATGCTGGCCGGCCGGCTGCGCTCAAGGGCAAGCTTGAGCACCATCACGCAGGCGCGCGCGCCAACCAGCGCCCCCACCCAGTAAGCTGCCGCCACCCAGGCACGGCGCCATGCCAGCCAGCCAAAGACCGCCACGCCCACCGCCACGGACACCCGCGCGCCACCCAGCTCGGTCAGCGCCACCATGGCCGTATCCAGCCAGCCCTGCTGCCACGCGCGAAGCTGCGCGAACACCGCCTGGTCCACCTGCACCAGCGGCGCGCCTTCGGCGATGGATTCGCCCAGCCACAGCAACGCGGCTGCGCAAGCCAGCAACAACACACCGCCTGCCGCCAGCAGGAGCAGCTCGACGATATCGCGCTCCAGCATGCCGGCTACGCGCGGCCACGGCTGCGTGTCCCGCGTCCGCAGCGCATCGCGGGCACGCAAGCGCGCGGCATCGAGCCTGCGCACCAGCGGGCGGATCACCAGCAGCAAGCCGCGCACCACACAGAGCAGCAACAACGCGAACAAAGCGAGAAGGCCCACCACGCCCAGCGCGGTTGCCGGCGTGAGCCAGGACGCGCCAGCCGGCTGGACGGCCGCGAGCGCTTGAACGGGAGCAGCCACCATCGGCTCAGCCCCCTGCCGCCATACGCGCGATATTGGCGCGTGCCGGCGCTTCGCAATCGGCAAAGGCTGGCGTGAGGAACAAGTGTGGCCGCTGCGCCATCGCCTGCAGGAACGCGATCCGCCGCTGCATGAATGCCGCGTACAGGGCATCGCCAGACAGGCCAGTGCGATTGGCCAGCAGCGCCTTGTTTTCCTCGAACACAGCGACAGTCCACGCATCGAATTCCGCGTCGGGCGCAGCCAGCCGGGACAGGTCCAGATCCAGCACCGCCTCGGACTCCGGCACCGATGCACGATGCCCGCAGGTATCCATCACGATGCGCGCGGCCAGCGCTGTCACCGCCGCATCGACCCCGCTCACCATGGTCTCGATCAACGCGGCCGACGCCGCTTCGTTGTGCTCGCAGCCCGGCACGTAGACCGCGTCGTGGAACAGCACGGCAAGCGCCTGCGCGGGCGCGAGCGCAATGCCGCGCGCCTGCGCCAGCGCGAACATCTCCAGCACATGGCGGCGATCGTGGTAGTGGCGGTAAGGCGCGTCGTAGCAGGCCAGCACCTGCAACACCGTCGCGCGCGGCAAGAAGTCCAGGCAAGCCAGCGCAGCCGGCCAGTCCGGCGCGAAACGCGCTTGCGTGCCCTGCGGCGTGTCCACGTTTTCACCGAACACATCCAGCGGCCGCACCCACAAGCGGGAGCGGTCCCGCATCGACTCGTACACCACCACCTGCGACAAGTCAGACTCGATCACGCCGAGGCCAACCATGGCATAGGCGCCGCCCTTGTAATGGCGATAGGGCATGCCGTGGAGATAGTCGGAGGACCCATCTGCGCCGGGCACGGCGTGCGGGGAAGACTGGCAAGAAGACTGTGTCATGAGCGGCTGTTCAAATCGGAGCAGCGTCATGATAGTGCATTGACTGCGCGGGGCCGCTTGCGGGCCCCGCGCGGGTGCGCAGGGTTGACTGCGTGGTTGGCTACGCGTTGGCTACATTACTTGCGATGCGTGCGCTGACGCATTGCGCCAGGTTCAGCCATCTTCGGGTCCTTGAGAGACATCTCCTGCACCTCGCTCTCCTTGCTATGCCGTTTCTCAATGCGGATGTTCGGGGATGGCCGCTTCGAATTGGAGTGAGCGTTCCGGCTCATGCCTTACCTCCATTCTGGTCGACGTGGCGGTTGCCACTTAACCAATATAGAGGTCTGGCGGCAGGTTGCCATGTCCGGCGCGCTTCGCAGGCGCCACCACCGTCATCGATTACGCCGCTAGCCCCGATCCTGCACCTCGACACCAGTCGGGGTGGGTAGGCGGGCGGGCGCGAGGCAAGGTTGGCGTACCGGCGAAAAGGATCCGGCGAGCCCGAAGGCTCCCCTGCCCAGGCCCGCCCAATGAAAGCAGGCAGAGGCATAACGGACGTAAAAAATCGCCCGATGGCGACTGTCCGCCTTTTCGTTCGGGACGCCAATCCCGGTCGCTGTGGTTGCGGCGATGAGCAAAGTATATCTGCGTGGACTAGCAGGCTCGGCGCGCAACTTGCCAGCCATAGCGCCGGCAACACGAACGCACCCCAAAGCAAAAGCCCCACGACTCTGTGAGGAATCGTGGGGCTTTGCGTACTGCTGGCGGAGAGGGTGGGATTCGAACCCACGGTAGGCTCGCACCTACGCCTGATTTCGAGTCAGGTACATTCGACCACTCTGCCACCTCTCCGGTAACTGGGTCGCTTGTCGCGAAGAACAAGATTATAGAGGAAACTACATTTCCACCGCAAGCCCCTCGCGTGAAAATTTACGCCTCGGGCTCCAGGCGCGTCAGGCCGCCCAGATACGGCTGCAATGCGGCCGGCACCGTCAGCGAGCCGTCGGCGTTCTGGTAGTTCTCCAGGATCGCCACCAGCGTGCGGCCAACCGCCAGGCCGGAGCCGTTGAGCGTGTGCAGCAGTTCCGGCTTGCCCTGGCCTGCGCGGAAGCGGGCCTGCATGCGGCGGGCCTGGAAGTCGCCCATGTTCGAGCAGGAGCTGATCTCGCGGTAGGTGCCCTGCGCGGGGATCCACACTTCGAGGTCATAGGTCTTGGTGCTGCCAAAGCCCATGTCGCCGGTGCATAGCACCATGGTGCGGAACGGCAGGTCCAGCTTCTTCAGGATGGCTTCTGCATGGCCGGTGAGCTGCTCTAGCGCTTCGAACGAATGCTCGGGCTGCACCACCTGGACGAGTTCGACCTTGTCGAACTGATGCTGGCGGATCATGCCGCGCGTGTCGCGGCCGTAGGAGCCGGCTTCCGAGCGGAAGCAAGGCGTGTGGGCAACGAAGCGCAGCGGCAGCTTGTCGCCGGCCACGATGGCGTCGCGCACGATGTTGGTCAGCGGCACTTCGGCCGTGGGGATCAGGTAGAAGTTCTCGGTGCGCTCGCCACCTTCGCTGTTCTCGCCACCGACCTTGCGCGGCACCTTGAACAGGTCTTCCTCGAACTTGGGCAATTGGCCGGTGCCGCGCATCGAGGCGGCATTGACGATGTAAGGCACGTACATCTCGGTGTAGCCGTGCTCAAGCGTATGGGTGTCCAGCATCAGCTGCACCAGCGCGCGATGCATGCGTGCGATGCCACCGCGCAGCATGGCGAAGCGCGAGCCCGTGACCTTGCTCGCGGTATCGAAATCCAGCCCGAGGCGCTCGCCCACGTCGACGTGGTCCTTGACCTCGAAGTCGAAGCTGCGCGGCGTGCCGACGCGGCGCACTTCCACGTTGCCGGTCTCATCCCGGCCCACCGGCACGCTTTCGTGCGGCAGGTTGGGGATGGCTTCCATGATCTCGGCGAGCTGGGCCTGGATTTCTTCCAGGCGCGCGGCCGAGGCCTTGAGGGCATCGCCGATGCCGCCGACTTCAGCCATCACCGCCGAGGCGTCTTCGCCCTTGCCCTTGAGCATGCCGATCTGCTTGGAGAGGCTGTTGCGGCGCGCCTGCAGTTCCTCGGTCTGGGTCTGCAGTTGCTTGCGCTCGGCTTCGAGTGCCTGGAAGGCCGCTACGTCGAGTTGGAATCCGCGCGTGGCAAGGCGTTGCGCCACGGCGTCGATGTCTTTGCGGAACAGCTGGATGTCTAGCATGTTGCGTGTGAGGGCAGGTGCATTGGCCAGCGACATGCTGGCGGATCTGGCATTTTACTGTACTGGCCCGGGCCCACGCCGATCCGCTGGCTGGAGAACAAGCTGGCGGATCGCCCGTTGTTCGCGGGGACGCGCCGCCGGCCAGGGGCGATGCGCGTTATTGCGCTCCGCCGCCCTCGCCGCCGCCTTCGTCCCGGCCCTTGCCTTTGCCCTGCTGCCGCAGCCACTGCGCGTCAAGATCGCGCAGGTGGCGCAGCTTGTCGCCGATCTTGCCTTCCAGCCCGCGCGGCGTGGGCTTGTACCAGCCCGGGCGCTTGAGGTCGTCGGGGAAGTAGTGCTCGCCGGCGGCGTAGGCTTCGGGCTCGTCGTGCGCATAGCGGTAGGCGTGGCCGTAGCCCAGCTCTTTCATCAGCTTGGTCGGTGCGTTGCGCAGGTGCACCGGCACGCCGCGCGACTTGTCCTTGGCCACGAAGGCGCGCGCGGTGTTGTAGGCGTTGTAGCCGGCATTGGACTTGGGGGCCACGGCCAGGTAGATCAGGGCTTGCGCCAGCGCGAGCTCGCCCTCCGGCGAGCCTAGGCGCTCGTAGGTCTCGGCGGCATCCAGCGTGATGCGGGCGGCACGCGGATCGGCCAGGCCGATGTCCTCCCACGCCATGCGCACGATGCGGCGCGCCAGGTAGCGCGGATCGGCACCGCCGTCGATCATGCGGCAGAACCAGTACAACGTGGCATCGGGATCGGAGCCGCGCACGGATTTATGCAGCGCGCTGATCTGATCGTAGAACGCGTCGCCGCCCTTGTCGAAGCGGCGCAGGTTCTCCGACAAGGCGCTGCCGAGCAGCGCGTTGTCGATGACCGGCGCGCCGGCACTGCGCGCGGCGCGCGCCACGATCTCGATATTGTTGAGCAGCTTGCGGCCATCGCCATCGGCCGAGGCCACGATCAGCTGCAGCGCCTCGTCCTCCCACTGCAGGCCGCCCAGCTCTTCGCTGGCGCGCCGCGCCAGCTGCGTCAGCTCGGCGTCGTCCAGGCTCTTGAGCACGTAGACCGCGGCGCGCGACAGCAAGGCGCCGTTGACCTCGAATGACGGGTTCTCGGTGGTGGCGCCGATAAAGGTGAACAGCCCGCTTTCCACGTGCGGCAGGAAGGCATCCTGCTGACTCTTGTTGAAGCGGTGCACCTCGTCCACGAACACCAGCGTGCGCCGTCCGTGGGCACGGTATTGCTCGGCGCGCTCGACCGCCTCGCGGATGTCCTTGACGCCGGACAGCACCGCCGACAGCGCGATGAACTCGGCGTCGAAGGCTGTGGCCATCAGCCTCGCCAGCGTGGTCTTGCCCACGCCGGGCGGGCCCCACAGGATCATGGAGTGCGGCTCGCCGGACGCGAACGCCACCCGCAGCGGCTTGCCAGCGCCAAGCAGGTGTTGCTGGCCGATCACCTCATCGATATTGCGCGGGCGCAGGCGCTCGGCCAGGGGTTGTTGGGAACGATCGGGAGCTTCGGAAAACAGCGTGTCCGCCACGGTATTCAGGCCTTTAAGTCAGGTCAGGCGCGCACGGTGCGTGCCCGCTGCGCCTAGGAACCTGACAGTGTAGACCATCGCGCGCGGCCGGCCGCGCAGCCCGCTACGGCTAGCGAATCAGCGCGCGGCGCGCTCACTGCGCGTGAAGACATCGAGCACGCCAGCGCGCTCGCTGCCCACGCGCGTGCGCCAGGCCGCCACCGCGCCCGCGCCGGCATCGCGTAGCGCCTGCCGCACCGCCGGGGCGGGATTGTCCTGGATGGTCACGCCGTTGGCCCGCATGCGCGTGGTATTTTCTTCCAGCCGTGTGCCCAGGCGCGCCCACTGCTTTTGCTCGGTCGCCTGCGCGGCTGCGTCTACCGAGGCGCGCAAAGCGGGCGGCAAGGCCGCGTACGCGGCCGCATTGACCGTGGTGAACGACAACGGCATCGCATAGCCGATGGCCGTGAAGTTGGGCAGGTAGTCCCACAGCTTGCGGCCCGCGCCGCCGTCGCCGGAAGACAGCACCGCGTTGACCGAGCCGTCCTTCAGGCGCGGCATCGCGTCGGCAAACGACAGGTTGGTCGGCTGCGCGCCGGCAGCACGCATGACTTCGGTGGACGTCTCGTCATAGGTGCGCACCGAAAGTGCGCGCAGGTCCGTCAGCGTGGCAACCGCGTTGCGCGACCACAAGCCGGTGGGCGGCCAGGGCGTAACGTAGAGCAAGTGTTGCCCCTGTGCCTCGAAGGCGCGCGCATAGTCGGCGCGGGCCAGTTCGGCCAGGCGCCTGGCCGAATCCACCGAGGTGGCGACGAACGGCAGCGACGACAGCAGGAACAGCGGATCGACCGCACCCAGCGCGCCGCCGAAGGCATCGCCGCCCTCCAGCCGCCCTTCTTTCACCGCCGCCGGCATCTGCGCGGACTTGACGCCCGCGCTGGCGTCAAAGCTGGGCTTGACGTCGATCGCGCCTGCGGTGCGCGCCTTGACCTCGTCGGCGAAGGTAGCCAGCCCTTCACCAGGCATGGCGCTGGCCGGGTATTCGGTGGCCATCCGCCAGGTGGCCGCAGCAGCCGGCTGCGCCCAGGCCAGGTTTGCGCCACAGGCCAGCAAGGCTAGCAGCAGGCCGCGGCGCAGGCATTGGCGGCGCAGCAGTTGGGATGCGCACTTCGGGGAAGCAAACATGATGAGAGTCCTGGAATCTTGAGGTAATGAAGCCGTGAAGCCGTGAAGCTATGAAGCTGTAAGGCGGTGGCGTCGAACAAGTAAGCAAGTAAGCCGCCAGGGCCCTGGCGGTGCGCTCAGCCGCGCCGGAACGCCACCACGTCGTCCACCTCCACGCGAATGCCGATGTGCTCGCCGAGCGCATGGTCGTGATGCGAAGGCACCAGCGACAACACCTGGCCGCCGCCGGCCAAGCGTAGCGTGTACAGGATCTCGGCACCGCGAAAGGCCTTGTGCAGGATCTTCGCGCGCAGCGGGCTGTCATCGTCGTGCACGATATCGTCGGGGCGGATCAGCACATCGACCTCTGCCGTTGCGGGTGGTACGCCCAACGGCTCGCTGCTATGCAGCGTGCCGAGTTCCAGCACGACCGAGTGCGGGCTGGCAAGCTGCCCCGGCATCAGCACGCCCTGCCCGATGAAGTCCGCGACCACGCGTGTGGCCGGCCGGTGATAGAGGTTGTGCGCGCTGTCCCACTGCTCGATGGCGCCGGCGTGCATCACGCCGATCTCATCTGCCATGGCAAAGGCTTCGTACTGGTCGTGGGTGACCAGAATGGCGGTGGCGCCCTGAGCTTTAAGGATGTCACGCACCTCCAGGCTCAGGCGCTCGCGCAGGTCGATGTCGAGATTGGAGAACGGCTCGTCGAGCAGCAGCAGCTCCGGCTTCGGTGCCAGTGCGCGCGCCAGCGCCACGCGCTGCTGCTGGCCGCCCGAGAGCTCGTGCGGGAACTTGCCGCCGGAACCGGCCAGGCCCACCAGCGTGAGCATTTCCTCGACCCGCGCCGCGCGTTCGCCGCGGCGCACGGCATGCAGCCCGAAGGCGACGTTGTCCGCCACGCTCAGGTGCGGGAACAAGGCGTAATCCTGGAACACCATGCCGATGCGCCGGTGCTCGGGCGCCACGGCAAACCCCGGCGACGACATCACCTGCCCTTGCAGCAGGATGCGGCCTTCGCGCAGCGGCTCGAATCCGGCGATGGCGCGCAGCACCGTGGTCTTGCCGCAGCCGCTGGGGCCGAGCAGGCAGGCGATGCTGCCGCGCGCGAGGGTGAAGGACAGGTCGTTGACAACGCGCTGGCTGCCGAAGCCATGGTGGATGCGATCGACCTCGATCACAACATCGGATCGTGCTGGCATGGATGAATTGGAATGCGGGTGGCCTGGCATGCCGAGCATTATATGGACGCAGGCCCTGTATGTCTGTCACATGCGTATGCGTCGCCCGGCGTATCCGCATTGCTAGAATGCAGGGCTTGCCCCAAGGCCTGCCGACCGCGCCCCGCCGCCGGGCCTCACCCTGTCCCGCACCAATACCGACACCCACGCCGCTGCCGCATGAGCCTGCTTCGCCCTAGCCGTACCCGCCGCCTGCACCCGTTAGCCTTGGTTGCCGCCCTGGCCGCGCTGCTGATCGCGCTGCCGATCGCGCAGGTGGCTGGCAGCCTGCTCGAGCCCAGCGGCGACACCTGGCGGCATCTGGCCGACACAGTCCTGGCCGAGTACGTTGGCAATACGCTGTGGCTGCTGGCCGGCGTCTGCGCCGGCGTGCTGCTGGTGGGCGTGCCCGCCGCGTGGCTTGTCAGCACCTACCGGTTCGCCGGGCGGGCCTGGCTGGAATGGGCGCTGGTGCTGCCGCTGGCGATGCCGGCCTATGTCATCGCCTACGCCTATACCGATGCCCTGCAGTTCGCCGGCCCGGTGCAAAGCTGGCTGCGCGAGCTGACCGGCTGGCGCGCGCGGGAGTACTGGTTCCCGGATATCCGCTCGCTGGGCGGCGCCATCGTGTTGTTCACGCTGGTGCTCTATCCCTACGTCTACCTGACCGCGCGCGCGGCCTTCCTGCAGCAAACCCTGAACACGCTGGAAGCGGCAAGGCTGCTTGGCTATGGCACCTGGGGCAGCGTCTGGCGCGTGATGCTACCGCTGGCGCGCCCCGGCATCGTGGCTGGCACGGCGCTGGCGCTGATGGAGACGCTGGCCGATTTCGGCACGGTGGCCTACTTCGGCATCCCGACGTTTTCCACGGGCATCTACCGCGCGTGGTTCTCGCTGGGCGACAAGAACGCGGCCGCGCAGTTGTCGGCCTGCATGCTGGTATTCGTGATCGGCATCCTGCTGGTCGAGCGCGCCAGCCGGGGCCGTGCCCGCGTGCATGGTGGCCAGCGCCGCGCGCCGGCTTACCGGCTGCATGGCTGGCGCGCCGCGCTGGCGCTGCTGGTATGCGTGGTGCCGGTGCTGCTGGGCTTTGCCATCCCGGCGCTGATGCTGTGCAAGATGGCGCTGGCCGAAGGCGACGCGCAGTTCGGCCCGCGCTTTATCGGCCTGGTGCGCAACAGCTTCCTGCTGGCCAGCGTGACCGCGCTGATCGCGGTGCTGGCCGCGCTGGTGATCGGCTATGCCGGGCGCAGCATGGCCGCGGGCCGGGGCTGGCTGCTGCGCGCGCTGACGCGGGTGTGCGGCATGGGCTATGCCCTGCCCGGCTCGGTGGTGGCGGTCGGCGTGCTGGTGCCGGTGGCGCGGCTGGACAATGCCATGTCGGCATGGCTGCAGCAGCATCTGGGATGGTCGACCGGACTCCTGCTGACCGGCGGCATTGCCGCACTAGTCTATGCCTACCTGGTGCGCTTTCTGGGCGTGGCGCTGCAAACCGTCAACGCCGGCCTGGTCAAGATCACGCCGGGCATGGACGCGGCGGCGCGCAGCCTGGGCCACGGCCCCGGCGCCACGTTGCGGCGCGTGCACCTTCCAATGTTGCGCGGCAGCCTGCTGACCGCAGCGTTGATCGTCTTCGTCGACGTCATGAAAGAGCTGCCCGCCACCTTTGTGATGCGGCCGTTCAACTTCGACACACTGGCCGTGCAGGCCTACAACCTGGCCTCGGACGAGCGCCTGGCCGAAGCCGCCACGGCATCGCTGGTGATCGTGGCGGTGGGCCTGCTGCCGGTGATCCTGCTGTCACGTTCGATACGGCGGGATGCGCGGGAATAGCACACTCGGGTCGCCCGCGGAAACAGGCCGCGAGGTTTCCTAAAGTTCTTCAACTAAAGTTCTTCAACGTATTGCCGATATCTCACTAATCCGAAGCTGTTCCCCGGCTCGCCGCCCCGTTCTCGCGCGTGCCAGGCGGCCTGCCCCCGCCGCTGGCGTGCTTCGCGCCGATCATGACTGTGCCGGTGGCAATCCTTGCCCGGCACTTGTTCGCAGCGTCTTCAGAGAGTGTTATGCAGCTTCGTTACCGCATGCTCGTGTTCAAGCTGAACCGGCTGACCCTGCAAGACCGGATCAGCGCCGTCGAGGAAATCGCCCTGGCGGGCCAACTGGCTGAGCAGCTGGAAAAGCCTGGCATGGTCGAGCGCCTGGTGGCGGACCTGTTCGATCACGAGAATTTCCATGTGAGGCGCATTGCGCTCAACGCGGTAAGGCGCGCGCACGGCTACCGGCAGGCCGATATCTCGCTTGCCCTGCTGCGCAAGCTCGGCGACCCGGAGCCATGGCTGCGCCATGACGCAGCATGGGTGCTCCATGAGGCCGGGCTGGACAGCCCGCACATCCGCGCGGCGCTGCGCCAGCTTGCCGGGCCGGTCATGTTGCCTTACGACTTGAACCGCGCCAAGGCCAATCCTTCGGACGCGCTGCTACACGCCCAGGTACGCGCGCGGCAAGCGCTGGACGTACTGCTGGCGCGCCAGACCGCGGGCAAGGTGGTGGCCAAGCTGCCATACGCGGCTGGCACGCTGGGCCACTCGCACAAAAAGCGGCGCGAGCAGTTGAAGGTGACCTTCGAGAAGCACAGGGAGCGCGGCGCAAAGCTGAAGTTCCGGCGCCTTGAACCTGGCGAAGGCAGCGAGAGCAACGCCGCCAAGGGGCCAGGGCCCAAAGCCAGGCCCGTGCCCAAGCCATAGAAATAGGAAATGGCGGCTCGCGCCGCCATCCCCGTCCCGCCAGCCAGGCCGCGCTGGCGCCTTCTTGCTTTCTTACTTGTAGCCAGCCTTGTCCGCCAGCTTCTGCGCTTGCGGCTGGTGCTTGCCTAGTTCGGCCACGTTGATCTTGTCCGCCTTGAAGCTGCCCAGCGCTTCCAGCGTCGGATTGCTGATCTTCACGCTCTCCACCACCGGCCACTCATTGTTGCCATCGGCAAAATAGCGCTGCGCGTCATCGCTGGCCAGGTACTCCAGGAACGCGCGCGCGGACGCCTTGTTAGGCGCATGCTTGAGCATGCCGCCGCCGGAGATGTTCATGTGCACGCCCTGGCTGGCCTGGTTGGGCCACAGCACGCCGAGCTTCTCCGCCACGGCCTTGTCCTCGGGCTTGGTCGACTTGAGGATGCGCGCGATGTAGTAGGTGTTGGCCACCGCGATATCGCACTCGCCTGCCGCCACGGCCTTGAGCTGGTCGGTATCGCCGCCCTTGGGCGCGCGCGCCAGGTTGGCCACCACGCCGCGCGTCCATTGCTCGGTCTTGGCCTCGCCGTCATGGGCGATCAGGCTGGACATCAGCGACAGGTTGTACACGTGGCCGCTGGAGCGGATGCACAGCTTGCCCTTCCATTTGGGATCGGCGAGATCTTCGTAGGTCTTGATGTCGCCGGGCTTGACCGCGGCCTTGTTGTAGGCAATTACGCGAGCCCGCGCCGAGAAGCCGAACCAGTCGCCGTTCGGGTCGCGGTAGTTGGCGGGAATGCGCGACTCCAGCACGCTCGACTTGAGCGGCGCGAACACGCCCGCCTGCTGGGCCCGCCACAGCCGGCCGATGTCGACGGTGATAAATACATCTGCCGGGCTATTGGCGCCCTCGCTCCTGATGCGCTCCAGCAGCGGGTCTTCCTGGCCCTCGATGCGGTTGATCTTGATGCCGGTCTGCTTGGTGAAGTTGGCGTAGAGCGCTTCGTCGGTCTGGTAGTGGCGTGCGGTGTAGAGGTTCAGCACCTTTTCCTGGGCGGACGCGGCGAGCGGCAGTGCCAGAACAGCGAGCGCGGCGAGCGCTGAGGTGCGCGGCAGCAAGCGGCGGAATACGGTCATGACTCTCCTCTTCGATGATTGTTGTATGCCGTCCAGACGATGCGACGCATGCATCCTGGACAAGACAATCTGGAAACAATAATCATTCCCGTTTCAGCAGTCAAGTTACAACGCTGTCATTTTTCTCGTGGTAAGCCTGGAGAGGTAAAGTGCGGATTGAGACGCTGAAACGCCGACCGGGATAACAGATACCGCCGGGTCTTCGATTGCGCCCGGCGTTATCCGTGCATCACATTCAGGTACTGGCGCGTTCCACCAATGCCTTCATGGCATCGGCAGGCAGCGGCCCATGGCAGGTCCGCTCGCCGCCGGTCTTGCTGACCACCAGCCACACCTTGGCCGGGGCGCCGGCCGGATGCAGCAGCCAGGCTGGCCCATGTCCACTGCCGGTGGGCGGCAGCCCTTCCAGCACGCCGCTGTTGACCGACTGCAGCAGCACGGCGCAATCGTTGGCACTGGCCTGCGTGGCGGAGAGAAAATCCGGATTGGCAAGCACTTCCGGCAGCGCCGTATCGGAGGCGCGCAGGAAGGCATCCACGTCGAACTGCTTGCTAGCGCCGGGGCTGGCGCAGGCGGCCAGCAACGCAGCGGCGGCAATGCCGGCAATGGCACCGCAACGGCGCCAGGCCGGCCGGGTCAGGAATGCGGGGATCATGGCGCGCCTCATTGCTTGAGCACGTCGGCGCCCTTGGGCACCGCAAACCGGAAGGTGTCGGCCGGCAGCACGGGATTCTTCTGCATCGCGCTGAAGGTCAGGAGCGTCGTGTTGCCGAAGGCATCGCGCAACTCCATCGCTTCCAGGTTGCCGCTCTTGAAGCCGATGCCGATGCGCTCGAACTGCGTGTCCTTGGCTCTCGGCGTGAGCTCAAGCCACTCCACGCCGTCGCGCGTGGGGCCGTTCTTCACGACAAAGTTCTTTTCCAGGTCATTGCTGCCGAACAGGATCGCGGCGGGGCTGGACCCCAGGGCGCCATCGAGCTTGCGCTCGGTGACCTGGTTGAGGTCCTTGTCGTAGATGTAGAGCGTCTGGCCGTCGGCCTGCAGCAACTGGTCGTACGGCTTGACGTAGCGCCAGGTGAACTTGCCAGGGCGCGAAAAAGCGAAGGTGCCGCTGGAGGTGCCGGCCACCTTGAGGCTATCGCCCTGCCCCTTGACCTGGCGCTGGGTAAATTCGCCCTTGGCGCTCTTCACGCCCGCCACAAAGGCCTGGAGCTGGTCGGTGCCGGCCGCCATGGCCGCCGTCGCTGTCAGCGACAGCATGGCCGCCGCGGCGCATACCGACGCGAGAATGCGGATTCGCATGGTGTTGTCCTTGCTGGGTTGGAGGGTGCGCACCGCCGGGGCGGCTGCACTGCCTGTCCGGTTAGAGCGGCGCGCGGGCGCCAGATTCCGCAACGATGTGCTTCGCACGTAACGGCATGTTACGCGCGGCAGCTTATTCTTCCTCGCGGGCGGTGCCTGCCGGGGCCAGGATGTCGCGATTGCCGTTGCCCGACATGGCGGAAACCAGACCAGCCTTTTCCATGTCCTCCAGCAGCCGCGCGGCACGGTTATAGCCGATGCGCAGGTGGCGCTGCACCAGGGAGATCGAGGCGCGGCGGTTCTTCAGCACCACGTCGACAGCCTGGTCGTAGAGCGGATCGGCCTCGCCGCCGCCGCCAATGCCAGCGCCACCGCCCATGCCATCGCTGCCCAGGTCGCCCTCGGCCACGCCGCCTTCGAGGATGCCCTCGATGTAGTTGGTCTCGCCGCCTTCCTTGAGCTTTTCGACCACGCGGTGCACTTCATCGTCGGAGACAAAGGCGCCGTGGACCCGGATCGGCACGCCGGTGCCCGGCGCCAGGTAGAGCATATCGCCCATGCCGAGCAACGCCTCCGCGCCCTGCTGGTCGAGGATGGTGCGCGAATCGATCTTGCTGCTGACCTGGAAGGCGATGCGGGTCGGCACGTTGGCCTTGATCAGGCCAGTGATCACGTCGACCGACGGACGCTGCGTGGCCAGCACCAGGTGGATGCCGGCGGCGCGGGCCTTCTGCGCGATGCGCGCGATCAGCTCTTCCACCTTCTTGCCCACCACCATCATCAGGTCGGCCAGCTCGTCGATCACGATCACGATCATCGGCAGCTTCTCAAGCGGCTCGGGCGCGTCCGGGGTCAGGCTGAACGGGTTGGGAAGCTTCTCCTCGCGCGAGGCGGCTTCGTCGATCTTCTTGTTGTAGCCGGCCAGGTTGCGCACGCCCAGCTTGCTCATCAGCTTGTAGCGCCGCTCCATCTCGCCGACCGCCCAGTTCAGGGCGTTGCCGGCCTGGCGCATGTCGGTCACCACCGGGCACAGCAGATGTGGGATGCCTTCGTAGACACTCATCTCCAGCATCTTGGGGTCGATCAGGATCAGCCGCACCTGCTCGGCCTTGGCCTTGTAGAGCAGCGACAGGATCATGGCGTTGATGCCAACCGACTTGCCGGAGCCGGTGGTACCCGCCACCATGCAGTGCGGCATCTTGGCCAGATCCGCCACCATGGGCTTGCCGGCGATGTCCTTGCCCAGCGCCATCGTGAGGTTGGACGCGCTCTCGTTGTAGACCTGCGAGCCGAGGATCTCGGACAGCCGCACCGTCTGGCGCTTGGGGTTGGGCAGTTCCAGCCCCATGTAGATCTTGCCGGGGATGGTTTCCACCACGCGAATGGAAACCAGCGACAGCGAACGCGCCAGGTCACGCGCCAGGTTGACCACCTGGCTGCCCTTGACGCCGGTGGCCGGCTCGATTTCGTAGCGGGTGATGACCGGGCCCGGGTAGGCCGCCACCACCTTGACCTCGACACCGAAATCCTTGAGCTTCTTCTCGATCAGGCGCGAGGTGAATTCCAGCGTTTCGGCGCTGACGGTTTCCTGGTGCGTGGGGATGGGGTCCAGCAGCGCCAGCGGCGGCAGGTCGGAGTCCTGGATATCGGCGAACAGCGGCTGCTGCTTCTCGCGCTCCACGCGTTCGTGCTTGGGCACCGCCTGGGGCCGCACGATCTGCACCGGCGTGGCCTCCTCGATCTTGACCCGCTGCACTTCCACGGTTTCGGTGCGCACGACCTTGGCCGCCTCGCCGATGATGCGATCCTGCTTGCTTTCGCGGCGCGCCTTGAAGCCGAGGAAGAGCGTCTCGACGAAGCCGCCCACGTGCTCGGCCACCGACAGCCACGAGAAATGGAAGAACAGCGACAGGCCGATGGCCAGCGTCAGCAAGAGCAGCAGCGTGGCGCCGGTGAAGCCCAGCGCCATCTGCATCCAGCCACCGAGCAGGTCGCCCAGCACGCCACCCGGGGCGCGTGGCAGCGCGGCGCGCAGCGGATACATGCGGATGGCCTCCAGGCCCATGCTGGCGGTCAGCGACAGGCCAAAGCCGATCCAGCTCACCACCAGGCCCTGCCGTGCCTCGCCGTTGCGCTCGGGCAGCTCGGCGGTCAGCGCACGCCAGCCGCGCCAGCAGCGGCGCACCAGCAACACCGCCCACCAGTAGGCGGAGAAGCCGAAGATAAAGAACAGCACATCGGCCATCCAGGCGCCCACGCGGCCGCCGAGGTTGTGGATGTCGGCCACCTGGTTGGCGTGCGACCAGCCCGGATCCGCCTTGCTGTAGCTGGCCAGGATGCAGACGAAGGCCAGTGTGACCGCCAGCAACAGGAACCAGCGCACTTCGCCCAGCAGCTTGCCGATGCGCGAGGGCAGCGCGGAAGGATCAGTACGTGTTGTGGTAGTAGCTCGGGCCATGCCTGGATCTGGGTTGCCAACTGAAGAGGGTGTGCCGGCCATTTTAACCTTGGCCAGGGCTATCGTTCCCATTGGAATTTGCAACAGTGAGCAAACGCCGGTCCACTTATAATGCTGGTTTCGATTCATGCTAGTGCGCATCAAGGCGCACCAGCCATAGGAAAGCATCATGGCCAAACACGCAAAAGTGCTGATTCTCGGTTCCGGCCCCGCCGGCTATACCGCCGCCGTCTATGCGGCCCGCGCCAACCTGCAGCCGGTGCTGATCACCGGCCTGGCCCAGGGTGGCCAGCTGATGACCACCACCGACGTGGAAAACTGGCCCGCCGACGCCAACGGCGTGCAAGGCCCGGAACTGATGCAGCGCTTCCTGGAGCATGCCGAACGCTTCAACACCGAAATCATCTTCGATCACATCCATACCGCCAAGCTGACCGAACGCCCGATCCGCCTGGTGGGCGATGCCGGTGAATACACCTGCGATTCGCTGATCATCGCCACCGGCGCCTCGGCCCAGTACCTTGGCCTGCCGTCGGAAGAGCTGTTCATGGGCCGCGGCGTGTCGGCCTGCGCCACCTGCGACGGTTTCTTCTACAAGAACCAGGAAGTGGCCGTGGTCGGCGGCGGCAACACCGCGGTGGAAGAAGCCCTCTACCTGTCCCAGATCGCCAGCAAGGTGACCGTGCTGCATCGCCGCGACAAGTTCCGCGCCGAGCCGATCCTGGTCGACCGCCTGCTGCAGCGCGAGAAGGAAGGCCGCGTGGAAATCCGCTGGAACTCCGTGCTGGAAGAAGTGACCGGCGACGACTCCGGCGTGACGGGCCTGAAGGTGCGCAACGTGAACACCGGCACGGTCGAAGACCTCAAGCTGGCGGGCGTGTTCGTGGCCATCGGGCACAAGCCGAACACCGAACTGTTCGAAGGCCAGCTCGAGATGCACAACGGCTATATCGTCACCAAGAGCGGCCTGGCAGGCGATGCCACGGCCACCAGCATCCCGGGCGTGTTCGCAGCCGGCGATGTGCAGGACCACATCTATCGCCAGGCGATCACCAGCGCCGGCACGGGCTGCATGGCAGCCCTGGATGCACAGCGCTACGTGGAAGCCCTGCAGTAAAGAGATAAAGACTGAAGGCTCAGGCCGGGCTTGCCCGGCCTTTGTCTTTTTCAAGCCGGTGATGCCGCCGCCCGCACCAGCCGCGCCCCGCCCTGCCACCCTATAATCACGCCGAGCACCCCGGAGACTCGCCATGACGCACGGCGCCAGAAAGCCCACCAAACCTGCCACCCCCGCCGCCAACCCGCCCAAGCGTTTCGGCCTGACCGACCTGTCCGGCTTGCGCGACTCCCTCAAGGCCGACACGGAGCGGCGCGAAGCCGAGCGCCGCGCGGCGGACGAAGCCGCGCAGCGCGCCCGCGAAGAAGCCGACGTATTCCGCAGCAGCGTTGGCAACGTCAACACCCTGCGCGACCGCAACCGCGTCACTCCCGCGCCTCGCCATCCGGCGCCCGTGCCGGTGCAAACCCAGCTGGACGACAAAGCCGTGCTGGCCGCGTCGCTTTCCGACGAGTTCGACGTCGAGAACCTGCTCGATACCGACGAAACCCTGTCGTTCCGCCGCCCCGGCATCGGCATGGACGTGGTCAAGAAGCTGCGCCGCGGCGAATGGGTGCCCCAGGACAAGATCGACCTGCACGGCCTGCGCAGCGAAGAAGCGCGCGAGGCATTGGCCGAGTTCGTGCGGCGCTCGGTCAAGCGTGGCGTGCGTTGCGTGCGCGTGATCCACGGCAAGGGCAACGGCTCGCCGGACAAGACGCCCGTGCTCAAGGGCAAGGTGCGCAGCTGGCTGGTACAGAAGGAAGAAGTGCTGGCCTTCGTGCAGGCACGCGGCGCCGAGGGCGGTGCCGGCGCGCTGATGGTGCTGCTGCGCCAGCCGCACGCCTGAGACGGCGCGCACGATGCATTTGCCGCTCGATCTCCTGATGGGGCGGTTGCCCCTGATCCTGCATGTCATGGAAGTGGTGGGCGTGCTCGCCTTTGCCGTGTCCGGCGTGGTCGATGCGCGCAAGCAGCGCTTCGATGCCGTGGGCACCTTCGTGGTAGCGTTCGCCACCGCCTTCGGCGGCGGCACGGTGCGCGACGTATTGCTGGACCGCCGCCCCTTCTACTGGGTCGACCACGAAGGCTATGTGATCTTGATCTTCGTGATGTCGCTCGGCGCGTCGTTCGTGCTGCGGGTGGTCAGCCGGGTGGCATCCGAGCGCACCATGATCACGGCCGATGCGATCGGCCTGGGGCTGTTTTCGGTCACCGGTACATCGCTCGCGCTGGTGGCGCAGATGACCCCGACCGTGGCGGTCATGATGGGCATCATCTCTTCGGTGTTCGGTGGCGTGGTACGCGACGTGTTGTGCAACGAGGTGCCGATGATCCTGCGTGACCGCTCGCCCTATGCCACCTGTGCCTTCGTCGGCTGCTGTGTCTATGTTGGCCTGACCTGGCTGCAGGCCGAGCAGGAACTGGCCCTGCTGGCGGGCGCCATCACCATCACGGCGGCGCGCCTGCTGTGCGTGCGTTTCGGCTGGAAGTTGCCGAGCTAGGCGACAACAACAGCGGCAATCCAGGCGCCCCCTCCCGTGGGATCGCCAGGATTGCCCGCCGGCGCTTGAACGCTAAAAAAGCCTGAGCGCCCGAATGCTTAAACGGCGGCTTCGTCCTGCTCGCCGGTGCGGATGCGGATCACGCGCTCGATCTCGGTCACGAAGATCTTGCCGTCGCCGATCTTGCCGGTGTGCGCTGCCTTGACGATGGCGTCCAGCACGGTGTCGAGCTGGTTCTCGGCAACCACGACCTCGATCTTGATCTTGGGCAGGAAGTCGACCACGTACTCAGCGCCGCGATACAGCTCGGTATGCCCCTTCTGGCGGCCAAAGCCCTTCACCTCGGTTACCGTCAGGCCGGTCACGCCGACGTCAGCCAGCGCCTCGCGCACTTCGTCCAGCTTGAACGGTTTGATGATGGCGGTAATCTGCTTCATATTGGCCCCTTATATAGTCGTTGGTTAGTGAGAGATTTTAGCCTGCCTGCCAGCCGCGGGATGTGGCCTGCCGCACCGCGCCATTTCCGGTAGACTCAACCGTCGCCGCGCCCGCATCTGCGCGGGCGCGGCGTGATCAGCCATAGCAGCCAAAGCAGCCATGCCGGAACAAGGGCGCCGCCCGAGGGCAGCGCCGATGATGAGCAAATCTAGCGCAATGCAGTCTGAATCTTTCAAGCCCGGCTCCGACCAGCCTGACGCGGCCACCCCGGGGGCGGCTGCGGCACAAGGCCGGCAGGAACACGAGCGGGTGGAGAATTATCGCACGCAGATCGTTTTCGATCTGTCCGAGCTGCCCGAGGCCGAGTGGGACGCCCTGGTGGCGGCCCAGCCCGGGGCCACGCCGTTCCTGCGCCACGCCTTCCTGCACGCCATGCATGCCAGTGGCAGCGCCTGCGACGAGACCGGCTGGAGTCCGCGCTACCTGACGCTATGGGCGCGGCGCGCCGAGGGTGGCGAGCGCCTGGCGGCGGCCATGCCGCTGTACGCGAAGTCGCACTCTTATGGGGAATACGTGTTCGACTGGGCCTGGGCCGACGCCTACGCGCAGCATCGCCTGCCCTACTACCCCAAGCTGCTGTCCGCGGTTCCCTTCACGCCCGTGCAGGGTGCGCGGCTGCTGGCCGAGGACGAAGACGCGCGCCGCTGCCTGCTGCAATGTGCGCTGGCGGTGGCGGAACAAAGCCAGTTGTCCTCCCTGCACGTGCTGTTTCCCGACGAGCACGAGGCCGCGCTGATGGAAGACGCCGGCATGCTGATGCGCCACGGCGTGCAGTTCCACTGGACCAACCCGGGCTATGAGAGCTTCGAAGCGTTCCTGGCCACGCTCTCGCAAAAGAAACGCAAGAACATCCGCGCCGAACGGCGCCGCGTGGCCGACGCCGGCATCACCTTCCGCCAGTTGCGCGGGCCCGAGATCGACGAGGCGCAATGGCGCTTTTTCAACCGCTGCTACCGGCAAACGTACCGCGAGCATCATTCCACGCCCTACCTGAACCTGGATTTCTTCCAGCGCATCGGCGCCGCCATGCCGGAGAACCTGCTGCTGGTGGTCGCCGAGCGTGCCGGCCAGCCGATTGCCGCGTCCCTGGTGGTCTATGACGACGACCCGGCGCGCAGCACCTTGTTCGGGCGCTACTGGGGCGCGCTTGAGCACCACCCCTGCCTGCATTTCGAGACGGCTTACTACCAGCCGCTGGAGTTTTGCATAGCCCAGGGCATCCGCACCTTCGAAGGTGGCGCCCAGGGCGAGCACAAGATGGCGCGAGGCTTTCTGCCCGTGGCGACCCGCTCTGCCCACTGGCTGGCGCACCCGTCCTTTGCCGATGCCGTGGAGCGTTTCCTGGTGCGCGAGCGCCAGGGCATCGACGCCTACCTGGACGAGCTGAACGACCGCACGCCGTTTGCGCGCAGCTAGGGCCGGCTTGCCCGGCGCGCGTTTAGCGCCACATGCGCCGCAGCGTGTTATCGCCCAGCATGTAGTGGTGGAACAGCGCCGCGATGGCGTGCAGCCCGATCACCGTGTAGAAGGCGGTGCCCAGCGTGCCGTGGACGTCCTCGAGGGTCTCTTTCAGGTCCTTGCTTTGCGCCACCAGCGAGGGCAGCTCGATGCCAAGGCCTGGCACCGTCAGCAGGTGGCCGCCGGCGTTGAGGGCCAACAGGCCCAGCACGGGCTGCACGAAAATGAACAGATAGAGCACAAGGTGCATGGCACTGCCGAGCAGCTGCATCCAGCGCGGACCGGGCTCGGGCGCCGGCGCGCCGCGCACCAGGCGCCACAGCAGGCGCGGCACCGCCAGGATGAGCACCAGCGCGCCAGCCCAAGTGTGCACCGACATCGACAATGCCCGGGATGCGCTGCCCTTGGGCAGAAAGCCTTTGAGCTCGATCGCGGCGTACGCGGTGGCAATCAGCAGGAACACTGCCCAGTGGAAGAACACCGCCGGGCCGGAATACCGTGCCATGGTGGACGGCGTCGAAAAGGTAGCGGACATGGGGAATTGGCAGTTTGCCTGCCGAGTTGTTCTGTGATTGAAGCTTAACCCACCGGCTTTATGGCGTCTTTGGTTTCCATCAAGCCTCGCGCAACAAAAAACCCCGCCGCAGCGGGGTTTTTTCAGCATCGGTTCAGCCACGCGCCGGATTCCGGCATGACTGGCCATGGATGCCGGTGCTTACTTGGTGTAGTTCGCCACGCCGTCGGTGATTTCCTTGTGGGCTTCTTCAATGCCGGCCCAGCCTTCCACCTTGACCCACTTGCCTGCTTCGAGTGCCTTGTAGTTCTCAAAGAAGTGCTTGATCTGGTCCAGCAGGTTCTGCGGCACGTCCGACAGGCCCTTCATGAAGGCGGTGGCGGGCGACAGCTTGTCCAGCGGCACGGCGACCAGCTTGGCATCCACGCCGGACTCATCGGTCATCTTGAGCATGCCCAGCGCGCGGCAGCGCACCACTGCGCCGGCCAGGATCGGGAACGGCGAGAGCACCAGCACGTCGACGGGGTCGCCGTCACCCGACAGGGTCTGGGGAATGAAGCCGTAGTTGGCCGGGTAGCGCATGCCCGTGCCGATGAAACGGTCGACGAAGAGCAGGCCGGTTTCCTTGTCGGCTTCGTACTTCACCGGATCGCTCTGGGCAGAGATTTCGATGATGACGTTGAAATCGTTCGGGATGTCCTTGCCGGGGGAAACGAGGTTGAAGCTCATGCTTGCTCTCCAGATGCCTGTGTTTGAGGATGGCGGGCATTATAGCGTTTCGAAGCTGACCCAGGCCTGACGCGCGCGTGCCTTGCGCGTCTCGCGCCGTGAGTGATAATGGCGGATTGTCCGCAAGCCGCATCGACAGGCGCACTGCCAGCCACAACCTGGCAGTCGCATCCAGCCGGAGCCATCCAATGCACGCCCAGCACTTCGTTGCCAACCGCCTGATCGCGCCGGACTCCGGCTTGCGCATCAAGGTATTCGACCCATCCAGCGGCGAGCCTTTCGCCGAAATCGCCCGCGGCAACGCGGTCGACATCAACGTGGCCGTGCACGCCGCGCGCCAGGCCGCCGACGGCGCCTGGGGCGCGATGGCGCCCGCCGAGCGCTCCCGCCTGCTCAACCGCGTGGCGCTGACGCTGATCGAGCACGAGGCCGAGCTCGCCGCGCTGGAAGCGCGCGATACCGGCAAGCCCCTGCGCCAGGCCACCGCCGACGCGCGCGCCGTGGCGCGCTACTTCGAGTTCTACGCGGGCGCGGTCGACAAGCTGCACGGCCAGACCATCCCCTACCAGCCCGGCTTTACCGTGCTGACCGTGCGCGAGCCGCATGGCGTGACCGGCCACATCATCCCGTGGAACTACCCGCTGCAGATCTTCGGGCGCAGCGTGGGCGCGGCGCTGGCCACGGGCAATGCCTGCGTGGTCAAGCCCGCCGAAGACGCCTGCCTGTCGCTGCTGCGCGTGGCGGAGCTGGCGGCCGAAGCTGGCCTGCCCGAGGGCGCGCTGAACATCGTCACCGGCTACGGCCATGAAGCCGGCGCCGCGCTGGCGCGCCACACCGGCATCAACCACATTTCCTTCACCGGCTCGCCGCAGACCGGCAAGCTGATCGCGCAGATGGCGGCCGAAAACCACGTGCCGGTCACGCTGGAGCTCGGCGGCAAGTCGCCCCAGATCGTCTTTGCCGATGCCGACATCGACGCGCTGGTGCCGGTCATCGTCAACGGCATCGTGCAAAACGCGGGCCAGACCTGCTCGGCCGGCAGCCGCGTGCTGGTGGAGCGCCCGCTTTACAACGCCGTGCTCGACCGCCTGGCCACGGTGTTCGAGTCCTTGCGCGTAGGGCCGTCGGAGCTGGACCTGGAATGCGGCCCGCTGATCAACCGCAAGCAGCAGCAGCGCGTCTGGGATTTCGTCTCCGATGCGCAGCACGCCGGCATTGCCGCCATGGCGCAAGGCCAGATCGTGGCGCAAGCGCCGGAGTCCGGCTATTACCAGGTGCCGATGCTGTTCCGCGACGTGCCGCCCACGCACCGGCTGGCGCAGGAGGAAGTGTTTGGCCCGCTGCTGGCCGCCACGCCGTTCGACACCGAGGCAGAAGCCATCGCGCTCGCCAACGGCACGCCCTATGGCCTGGTCGCCGGCATCTGGACCCGCGATGGCGCGCGCCAGCTGCGCCTGGCGCACAAGCTGCGCGCGGGCCAGGTCTTTATCAACAACTACGGTGCCGGCGGCGGGGTAGAGCTACCTTTTGGCGGCAGCGGGCAGTCAGGCTACGGCCGCGAGAAGGGCTTCGAAGCCCTGTACGGATTCACCACACTGAAAACCATCGCCATTCAACATGGGTAATATCAACTTCCTGTCCGTCGCCTTCGCCATTTTCTTCTTCTGGATGGCGTGGCACGTCAGAAACAAACGCGCCACCAACCCCTCGGCCATGCCGCGCCTGCAGGTCTTCAAGCGCAAATGGGGCGACACCGTGGGGGACCGCGTGCACTGGTGCCTCTACGTGGCGCTGCCATTCCTGCTCGCGCTGATGATGGTCGCCAACGCGCTGCGCGGCCGCGGCCCGTTCTCGCACTAAAGCATTGGCGCAGACATAGCAGACGTTTTTTCCGGCGCCGCATGCGGCAAGCGGCGCCGACCCAGCGGTATCGTGCAACCAGAAAAATAGATCCATGTAGATCTACAGATCCAAGAGGAGACAGCATGACAACAACCGCAGTACACTCCGGCGCCGCCGACCCCGCGTTCGAGGACGCCACCTACCGCAAGGTGACCTTGCGCCTGGTGCCGTTCCTTTTGCTTTGCTACGTGGTGGCATACCTGGACCGCGTCAACGTCGGCTTCGCCAAGCTGCAGATGCTCGGCGACCTGAAGTTCAGCGAGACCATCTATGGCCTCGGCGCGGGCATCTTCTTCATCGGCTACTTCCTGTTCGAAGTGCCCAGCAACGTGATCCTGCACAAGGTCGGCGCGCGCATCTGGATCGCGCGGATCATGATCACCTGGGGCGTGATCTCGGCGGCGATGATGTTCGTCACCACGCCGACCATGTTCTACGTGCTGCGCTTCCTGCTGGGGATCGCCGAGGCCGGCTTCTTCCCCGGCATCATCCTCTACCTGACCTACTGGTACCCGTCGCACCGGCGCGGGCGCACCACCACCTTCTTCATGACCGCGATCGCGCTCTCCGGCGTGATCGGTGGGCCGCTGTCGGGCTGGATGATGCAATCGTTCGACGGCCGCAACGGCTGGTCCGGCTGGCAATGGATGTTCCTGCTCGAAGGCATCCCGTCGGTGCTGGTTGGGCTGGTGGTGCTGGCCTACCTGGACGACCGCATCGTCCACGCCAAGTGGCTGAGCCACGAAGAGAAGGCCCTGCTCCAGCGCAACATCGCCGCCGAGGACATACACAAGGAAGACGCGCCGATCGGCAAGGTGCTGTCCAGCCCGCGCGTGTGGCTGATGAGCGCGATCTACTTCAGCTTCGTGATGGGCCTGTACGGCGTCAGCTTCTGGCTGCCCACCATCATCAAGCAGACCGGCGTGAAGAGCCCGCTGGACATCGGCCTGCTCACCGCCATCCCCTACGGCTGCGCGGTGGTCGGCATGGTGCTGGTGGCCTACAGCGCCGACCGCACCCGCGAACGCCGCTGGCATATCGCCGTTCCCGCGCTGCTGGGCGCAGTCGGCCTGGTGCTGTCAGTGCAATGGCACAACAATACCGTGCTGGCACTGCTCGGCCTCACGCTGGCCACCATCGGCATCCTGACCACCCTGCCGCTCTTCTGGAGCCTGCCGACGGCCTTCCTGGCTGGCACAGGCGCGGCCGCGGGGATCGCGCTGATCAATTCGCTGGGGAATCTTGCTGGGTTCATCAGCCCCTACGCCGTAGGCTGGCTGAAGGACCTGACGCAGAGCACGGACTCCGGGATGTACCTGCTGGCGGCGTGTCTGGTGGTGGGTGCGGCGTTGACACTGTCGGTGCCGGCGCGGATGGTGAACAAGTAGGAGATCAAGGGCCGGCGCCACAAGGTATGCCCGCCCTCTCCCCTGGCCCCTCTCCCACAAGTGGGAGAGGGGAGCAAACCAGCGGAAGAGTCAGAGCATCGATTCAGTGTAGCCGTGTGACCCGCCCCCAGGCGGGGAACACCCCAGCGCGATGCGAAGCGAGCCGTCAAGGTGTGCCAAGGCCGTATGGGGCGCCTCGGGATTCGGCGAAAAGAGCGGAAAAGAGGGACCCATGTCTGAGTATCGCCTTAAGGCGATGCGAGTTTGGGTCCCGGCCGCTCTTTTCGTCGAAGCCCGAGGGGGTAGTCGCCCCATCCGGCGCGCCTTCTTTGCCTACTTTCTTGGCAAGACAAGAAAGTAGGTCTCCGCCCCGAAGGGGTGGTGAAACAGCAGTTGCAGTTGCAGTTGCAGTCAACCACCCACCACCACCATCAATTCCCCGCATCCTCCCCCAGCATCTGCGCCACCGACCCCGCCATCCCAACCGCCCGCTCACCCAACAAATGCTGCAACGTAGTGAGCAACTCATCCTCGTTATACGGCTTACCCAAATAAACATTCACCCCGATCTCAGCCGCATAACGCCGATGCTTCTCCGCCGTGCGCGAAGTGATCATCACCAACGGCATATGCGCGGTCCGGCTATCCGCCCGCACATTGCGCGTCAGGTCAAAACCATCCATATGCGGCATCTCGATGTCGACCAGCATCGCGTCAGGCATCACCTCCTGCAACTGCCGCAACGCGTCCACACCATCGCGCGCCAGCACCACCTGGTAGCCGGCCCGCGTCAGCAAGCGATGCGTGACCTTGCGCACGGTCAGTGAGTCGTCGACCACCATGACGGTCGGCTGCGTGGCCAGCCCTTGCACCGGAGCCGCGCCGCCTTGCGAGAACTCGGCCACCGCACCCAGCGTCGGCTGCTGCGCTGGCTGGGGCAGATGCGGCAGAGCGGCAAGCTGCGGACGGGCCAGCTCGCCGCGCTCGCGCACGAAGCGCTGCGCCAGCACGACCGGGTTGTAGATCAGCACGATCTCGCCGTCACCAAGCGTGGTCGCGCCGGCAATGCCCTCGAGGCGTGCCAGGTGCGGGCCGATGTGCTTGACCACCACTTCGCGGTTGCCGATCACTTCGTCCACGTGCACGGCGATGCGCTCGACACCGCTGCGCACCACCACCACCGGCGAATACTTCTTGCCTGCGGCTACCGCCGGCGTTTCCTCCAGCAGCGTGCCGAGGTAGTGGAACGGCACGGCGCCGCCGGGCGCGTCGAGGCTGCCCTGGTTGTAGGCTTCAAGCAGGCCTTGCGAGCGCAGTTGCTGAACCTGGTCGATCATGCCGCTGGGGATGGCGAAGGGCCGCCCGCCCAGCGTGACCAGCAGCACTTGCGTAATGGCTGTCGTCAGCGGCAGGTGCACGGTAAAGCGGGTGCCCTGCCCGTATTGCGTGGCCAGCGCGATGCGCCCGCCCAGCGCCACCGTTTCAGCGCGCACCACGTCCATGCCGACACCGCGCCCCGCCAGCTCCGACACCGTATCCGCGGTGCTGAAGCCTGGGGCGAAGATCATCTCGGTGAGGCGGGCATCGCCCGCATCATCGTCCGGCGCCAGCAGCTCGCGCTCGATGGCGCGCGCGCGGATGCGCACGAGGTCCAGGCCGCCGCCATCGTCCACGAAGTGCAGCACCACCTCATTGCCTTCTTGCTGCACTTCCAGTGTGAGCGCGCCGGTGGCGGGCTTGCCCGCGGCGCGGCGCACGTCGGCGGACTCGATGCCGTGCACAACGGCATTGCGGATCAGGTGCTCGATCGGGCCGGCCATGCGGTCCAGCACGGAGCGGTCGACCTCTACGGTGCCGCCCTTGATCAGCAGGCGCACTTCCTTGCCGGTCTCGCTGGCGGCCTGGCGCGCCACGCGGTACAAACGCTCGGCCAGCGCGTCGAACTGCACCATGCGCGCCTGCATCAGGCTGCGCTGCAGGCCACGCGTGAGGCGGGCTTGCGCGTCGAGGTCGCCGGCGGCGCGATCGAAGCCGCGCTGCAGGTTTTGCTCGACGGTGGCCACGTCGTTGACCGACTCGGCCATCATCCGCGTCAGCTCCTGGAAACGCGTGAAGCGATCGAACTCGAGCGGATCGAACTCGACCGTGTGCTGGGCATCGGCAGTGCGCGAGGCCATCTGCGACTCGGCCTGGATCTCGATCTCGCGCAACTGGCCGCGCAAGCGCGCCACGTTGTCGTTGAGCTCGCCCAGGTAGCTGCGCATCGCGTCGAGCTCGCTCTCCAGCCGCGCGCGCGTCGCGCCGACTTCGCCGGCATCGGTGATCAGCGTATCAAGGGTGCGGGCCTGCACCCGCACCAGCGCGCGCTGGCGTTCGACGGCGTCGGTGGCGGGGGCCAGCGCAGCGCCCATTGCGGGCACCGGCAGGGATGCCCCCACCGGCCGCATAGGCGCACTGGGCAGCCACGGCTGCACCGTGGCGCTCGGCGGCGCGGCGTGGCTGGCAACACCAGCTTGTGGCGCGTCTTGCACAGGCGCAGGTGTGGGTGCGGCGGGTGCGGCCGGAACCGGCGCCTCGTCCGGCGCGCTGTTCTGCCCGGTCATGGTGTTGATCAGCTCGGGATCGTCCACCGGCAGCAGGCGGCCTGCCTGCAGCGCCTCGCTATGCGCGAGGATACGGTCGTACCAGGCGTACAGGCGCACGAACAGGAGCGGCCCCACGCGATCGGCGCGCACGGCGGCATCGAGCAGGGTTTCCATTTCGTGGGCGGCCTGGCCCAGCGCCATGGCGCCGGCCATCCGGGCGCTGCCCTTGAGCGTGTGCAGCGCGCGCAGGATCAGGCCGGCGTGGCTGGCATGCTCGCCATCGCCGCAGGCGGCCTCCCAGCCACGCAGCAGCTTGCCCAGCTCCGGCAAGCTGCCGTGCGCTTCTTCCAGGAAAATCTCGACGAGCGCCGGATCGGGGGCTTCCTCGGCGACCTCGGTGGCTTGCTCGTCCGGCGTATCCGTGACACCCGGGGCCGCTTGTGCTTGCACCGCATGCAGGGGCGTGACGGTGGCGTCGTGCAGCATGCCGGCATTGGCCGCGCCGGGCAGCTTGCCAAACAGCTGCGCAACCGGCGCGTCCTCGGCCTCGGCCAGCAGCTCCACCGCCGGCAGCGCCAGGCGCGGGCGCACCATGGCGCGCTCGCCAAGCTCCAGCAGGCTGCGGCAGAGCGCGTCATCGGCGGCAGGCCAGATGCCCGCGGCAAACTGGTGCAGCATGCCGCGCACGCGCTCCACCGCCTGCTCCAGCAAGCGGAAGTCACCCGGGTGCATCGCCACCGGGTGCGCGCCGAGCTGCAGCATCAGACGCTCAAGCGCCTCGGCAATGGCGCGTACCGGTTCCAGGCCGACCGTGGAAGCGCTGCCTTGCAAGGTATGCGCGACACGCAGCGCCAGCTCGCTCGGGCAGGGACGGCCCTCGTGGCGCCACTCGGAGAGATCGGTGGCGAACTGGCGGATGAGGTCGTCGGCTTCCTGCAGGTAGACGTTGTAAAGCGGCAGGCTGATGCGCACCGGGCCGATCAGCTTGAAGTGGTCGTTTTCCTCGGCTGGCGTGCTGGCAAAGCGGAAAGGAATGACCTTGGCATCCGCCGCCACCGTGTTGTCCACTTCGGCCTCGGCCGGGTGCTCTGCATCCTGCGCAGGGGGCTGGATACGTGGCACGGGTTCCAGCTCCATCACCGGTTGTGCTTCCAGCACCTGCTCGTCCTCGGGCTGCTCACCCGCGCGCACAGACTGCGCCGCGGCCAGCAGGCCCGTGGCATCGTGCGCGGCATGGGCATCGCCGCGCAGTGCGTTCACCCAACCAGACAGCTCATCGTGGGCACGCAGCAGCAAGTCCAGCAGGACCGGCGCCGGGGCGCGGGCCTCGGCAATCCAAAGGTTCATCACCTGCTCGATTGCCCAGGCTGCTTCGCCATAGCGATGCAGGCCGACCATCCGGCTGGATCCCTTGAGCGTATGAAAGGCGCGGCGCAGGCGGCTGATGGTATCGGCATCCGCCAGCGCGTGGAGGCCGCCGCCGAGATCATTGGCGACCTCGCCCAGCACTTCGACCGCTTCGGTCAGGAAGATGTCCAGCAGTTCGGCGTCGATGGCGGCGGTATCGGCCGCGGCGGGCATGGCTGCCGCTGGCGCGGGCGTGCCGGGCGCGCTGGCCGGCAGCGCCTCGGCCAGCGCCACCACCAGGCGCTCGGCCGCGCCGTGGGAGCCGGCGAGCCAGGCATTGAGCTGCGTGGTGGCTTCGCCGGCCTGGCGGCGCAGGCCAGCTGCGTCGTCGATGGCGGCCTGCTCGTTCATCGCCTGCAGCGCCGCGCGCAGCGCCTTCACTTCGGGCGCGTCAGCGGCCGCCGGATGGCGCATCGCCTCGTTGGCTGCCGCGCGCGCCTTGGCTAGCAGCGTCGCGTGGGAAACCGCGCCGCCCTGCTCGTCTTGCGCGGTAACGTCGACGGCATCGGCATGCGTGTCCGCTGATGCGGCACGGCCAAATGCCAGCGCATCGATAAAGGCATGCACAACACCCAGCTCGCCGGCAATCGCGGCAAGGTGGCCAGCGCGCTCGCTCACCGCGTCGGCGGCGCTGACAGGCTCGCCTGCAGCCTGCGTGGCGCGCGTGCCGGCAAGCCATTCCAGCGCTGGCATCACGCGCTCCAGCGCCGCCGCTACCGCAAGCGCATCGGCCTGCAAGGCTTCTGGCAGCGCGCCGGCCTCGCGCAAGCCAGCCAGCGTGCCGGCGAGTGCCGCGAACGCGCGTTCGGCGTCGCGCAGGTGCGCGCCGGCTTCAGCGCGGGTGGCATCGCGGTCATAGGCATCGAGCCAGGATTCGCCGCTGTCGAGGTGGCCGCGCAGTTGCGCCACTGCCGCCTCGCGCAGGCGTTGGGTGCGCGCCTGGTCCACCATCTGCGCGAGCCAGCGCGGCGCTTGCGCAGCGGGCTCGCCACGCTCATGCGCGCCAAGGTACAAGGTCAGTTCATCGCAACGCCGTGCGAACTCGGCCGCCGCCGCGTGCCCGGTGCTGCCATGCACGCGCCATGGCAGCGCCAGTGCCCGCCCCAGGAACAAGGCAATGGCGCTGGCGCCAAAGGGATCATCGGCACCAGGGCGGACCTGCAGCGCGGCATCCAGGCAGCGCAGCAGCGCCGGCTGGGCCAGCGGCTGCGCGGCTTCGGCCAGCACGGCGAGCGCGTTATGCCATTCACCGTGATCCGGGCCAGCGGCAGCGGCCCGCTCGAGCGCGGTGGCCGCCTGCTGCAGGTTGCGGGTGTCGATCGGGTCGAGCCAGCCGTAGTAGCGCACGCGGAAGTCGGCATGCACGGTGGCATGCGCCGCATCGATGCGGAAGGCTTGCAGGCATTCGCGAATGGCGGAGCGCAGCACCAGCACGGGCGCGCCCTGCGGTTCGTCCGCGGGCGGCGTTCCGCTGGTGGTGACCAGCAGGTACACGGCGTCGTTGAGCAAGGCTTGCGGCACCCGCACCTGGCCTTGCAGGTACTGGCGCAGCAGCAGGTGGGCACGCCCAGCCAGCCGCTTGGCCAGCAGGTCCGACGGCAGCAGGCCGTGGGCCAGCGCGCCGAACACCAGCGCCAGCACATGCCACACGCCGCGGTCTGGATGGTCGGTGGCCCGGCGCAGTTCCTGCTCGCTCGCGCGTACGTCTTCCAGCGCGGACTCCAGCGGCAGATAGGCCTCGTGCAACAGGCTCGGCTCGGCGCATGGCACCGGCAGGCGCAGCGCCTTGAGCAACGCCGCCTCGAAGCGCTGGCGCGCGCGCGTGACCGTGGAGGCCATGCGCATCGGCAGCAAGATGCCGGGCAGCATCTGCAGCTCGTCCACCCACAGGTCGGCGGGGTGCACGCGGTCTTCGCCAAGGCGGCCCAGCACGTCCGCATAGGAACAGAACAGCCGCACCGGATCTTCGTCGTCGCCAACCATCAGGTCGTCGACGTACTCGGCCAGCGCTTGCACGCCCAGGCGGAACGCGGCCAGCGTGCGGGCGTCGGCGGGCACGGCGCCGCCATCGATGCCTTCGAGCAGGCGGCGCAGCGCCTGGCAATACGGATCGACCCCGCGCAGGCCAACGATGTGCACCGCGCCGGCGGCCTGGTGCAGGTGCTGGCCGGCCAGGCGCAGCGAAGTGGTGTCGCGCGCGCCCAGCGCCTCGGGCGCCTGCTGCACTTCATCGACGTAATGGCCCAGCTCGGCCGCGGCGTCATCCAGCGCGGCGCGCAGGCTCGGCGCCAGCCAGGCCAGCACGGAAAGATCACGAGCTACCAGGGCGGCAGGCTTCCTGGCAGGGGCGGCCAGCTCGGCGGACAGGTCCGGCGAAGGGATCGGCGCCAGCGGATCCTGCACGGCCGGATCGGTGCCGGCGGCCTCGCGCGAGACAGGGAAATTCAATGACATGACTGCTTCCAATGCGTCCAATGCGGTGGCGCCGGTCCGTGGCCCGCATCCGCGCGGGCTCGCGTTGAACACCAATGCTGACTCGTATGCTGACTCGTCAGGCGATCTTGAATCGCAGCACCGAATTGCGCAGCTCTTCGGTCAGCAAGGTCAGCTGGCGCACCGAGAGTGCCGTCTGGCGCGTGCCGGACGAGGTCTGCTCGGTCACCTGCAGGATCCCTTCGATATTGCGTGCCACCGCGGTAGCCAGCCCCGCCTCATGCGAGGTGGTCTGGGAAATCTGCTCGATCAGCTCGGCGAGCTGGCGCGACACGCGGCCGATCTCCACCAGCGCGGCGCCGGCGTTGTCCGACAGCTTGGCCCCTTCCACCACGCCCTGCGTGCTGCGCTCCATGGCGTGCACCGCGTCCTGGGTGTCGGTCTGGATGGTGCGGATCAGCGCGCCGATCTGCTTGGTTGCCTCGCCGGAGCGCTCTGCCAGCCGCTGCACTTCTTCGGCCACCACCGAGAAGCCGCGCCCGGCTTCACCGGCCGATGCGGCCTGGATGGCGGCGTTCAGCGCCAGCACGTTGGTCTGCTCGGTAATGTCGGAAATCAGCTCGACGATTTCACCGATCTCCTGCGAGGATTCGCCCAGGCGCTTGATGCGCTTGGAGGTGTCCTGGATCTGCTCGCGGATGTCGTTCATGCCGACGATGGCGTTCTGCACCGCGTGCTGGCCCTGCTCGGCCGCGGCCAGCGAGGCGCGCGCCACGTTGGCGGATTCCGCCGCGCCGCGCGAGACCTGCGTGATGCGGTCCGCCATCTCCACCACCGATTCGCCGGTCTGGCGGATCTGGCGCGATTGCTCTTCCGAGGCGGCGACCAGCTCGGTCGAGGTGTCCTGCACCTGCCCCGATGCCTGCGTCACCTCGCCGGCGGTCTGCTGCACCCGGCCGACCAGTTCGCGCAGTTCTTCCACCGTGTAGTTCACCGAGTCGGCGATGGCGCCGGTGATGTCCTCGGTCACGGTGGCTTGTTTGGTCAGGTCGCCGTCGGCGATGTCCTGCAACTCGTTCATCAACTGCAAAATCGCCTTCTGGGTCGCGTCGTTGTTGCGCTTTTCATCCAGGCGGCGGGCTTCAGCCTCGCGCTCGCGGGCCTCGGCTTCGAGGGTACGGGCACGCGAGTCGCGCAGGTACAGCGCGGCCAGGCCGGCCAGGAACAGCAGCGTGAGCAAGGCCGAGACGATGGTGGCGCCCAGCGTCAGCGGGCGCACGCGCGCGCCTTGCGCATAAGCGGCCTGCAGCGCGGACAGCTCGCCGCGCAGTGCCTCGTTGTCGTTGAAGATCTGCTGCTGCGCGCGCTTGGCGGCGATCAGGCCGGGCAGGTTCTGCAGGATGGTCTGGGTGGTCTTCTGCACCGCGTCGAAACGTTGCGACAGTTGCTGCAGGTAGCCGCGGGTTTCAGCATCTCCCGCCGCCGACAGCCGCAGCGCTTCGCTGCCGTTCATCAGGCCATCCAGGGTTTCGCGGAAGGTATTGGTGTCCTTGCCGAGCAGGAACGCGGTTTCCGGGTTGACGCCTTCGCCCGCCAGGAACTCGTTGAGGTTCTTACCCAGGCGCTGCGTCAGCATCACCAGCTGCGCGGAGGCAGCCACCTCGCGCGCGTTGGCGCCGCTTTGCAACTTGATTGCCGCCACCTGCTCCGCGCTTTCCAGCAGTTCGGGGTTGGAGGCGTTGAAGATCTGCAGCGTCTGGCCAATGGTGGTCAGGGTGGGCTGCTGGGCCAGCACGTCACCGGCGCTCTTCTCGGTGCGCTGCCAGGACTCCATCGCTTTTTCCAGCAGCGGCGCGGCGGCTGCGCCGGTCGCGCGCACGTGCTTCGCATCGCTGCCGTCTTGCAGCGCCTGCAAGTCGCCCGCGAGCTCGCTCTTGGACTGGCGCAGCTGCGTGAACGCCTGCGCGTTGCCCAGCAGCGCCACCGGCACGGCCTTGGCCAGCCGCTGCGAGTGCATCAGCATGTCGCCGGCGATCTCGATCTGCGCCGCGCCGTTGTTGGCTTCGCGGTTATCGAAATACACCGATGCCAGCAGCGCCGCCAGCGACACCACCACGCCGGTGGTCAGCGCGCGCTGCTGGCTGGCAAACGGGATGCGGGACAGCCGGCCCGAGAGCGTCTCGGCCGGGGTGCTTCGCGTGCTGGGCGCGGCTGCGGCGTCTGCCGCCAGTTCGGCGGCACCGGCCGCCGGTGCCTGGCGACCCAGGCTGAACATCTTGAAACCCATAGCACCCTCTGTCCGTTATTTTTTGAATTTGATTTGTCGCCGTGCCGTTGCGCCGTTGCACCGTTGCGGCTTCGCATCCTTGCAAGCGGCGCCGCGCGGCGTTCAGGCAGCCTGCCGGCCCACCTGCAGGAAGGCCGGTGACGCCAGCAACCTGCGCACATCGAGCACCTGCCAGTCGCGCCCGTCGCGATCGGCAAAACGCGCCCCCTCCCAGTCTGGCGCTGCATCCTGCCCCGCCGGCGGCGCGTTCGCCGCTTCCACCGGCAACGACAGGTCGCCGGCATGGCGCAGCCCGATCACGCGCGTGGCCAGGATGCCGCAGGCACGCTCCACCTGGCGCGACAGCACCACGATCTTGCTGCCCGGCTGCAGCGCGGTGGCTCCCTCGCCGCAGAACAGGCCGAAATCGATCACGCCCAGCAGGCTGCCGCGCGCGTTCACCAGCCCGGTGTACCAGGACTGCGTGAGCGGCACGCGGCTGGGCTGGCGCATCTCCAGCACTTCGCCCGTCTCCGGCAACGGCAGCAGCCAGTGCCGCTGTCCCACCTGCAAGCCCAGGAAGCTGTCCACCGCCGGCAGGCTGCGCGCCTCGCGCAGCCGGCGGGCCAGCATGGCCTGGTAGTCCTGCAGCCGGGTCTGGCGGGCACGAAGATCCTGGCGCGGCGCGGTCATGGTCGGGTTCCGGTGAGAAGGCAAGGATGGGCTCGGATGCAAGCGGGCAGGAAACCGGCGCGCGGCTCAGTGCGCCAGCGCAGCGATCTTGGTCAGCAGTTCTTCGCCATCGACCGGCTTGACGACGTAGTCTGCCGCGCCCTGGCGCATGCCCCAGATGCGGTCGGTGTCCAGGCCCTTGCTGGTGCACATGATCACGGGGATGTCCTTGAAGCGGTCGTCGCGCTTGATCGCGCGGGTCGCCTGGTAGCCGTTCTGGCCGGGCATCACCACGTCCATCAGGATCAGGTCGAAGGGTTCCTTCTCGAGCCGGGCGAAGGCCTGTTCGCTATTGCCGGCCACCGAGACCTTGAAGCCCTTCTTGCCGAGCAGGTCGGACATGAACAGGGCTTCGGTGGGGGAGTCGTCGACGATAAGGATTTTGCTGATAGTCATGATGATTGGTATTCCTTGGATTGCGCTCAAGCCGGCAAGGGGCTGGCCACGGCAGCGGCACGTGGCACGCAGGCGTCTACCGCCTGCAGCAGCGACTCACGGGTAAAAGGCTTGGCGAGATGGTCTTGCGCGCCGACCAGGCGGCCGCGCGAACGGTCGAACACGCCGTCGCGGGAGGACAGCATGATCACCGGGATGGCATGGAACCGGGGGCTTTTCTTGATGAGGGCGCAGGTCTGGTAACCGTCCAGGCGCGGCATCAGGATGTCGCAGAAGATCAGGTCCGGATGCATGTCGCCGACCTTGGCGAGTGCCTCGAAGCCGTCTTCGGCCAGCAGCACCTGGCAGCCGGCCTGGGACAGGAAGATCTCGGCGGTGCGGCGAATGGTGCTGGAATCGTCAATGACGAGCACCTTGCGGCGCGCAGGCGCAGCAGCGCCGCTAGCGCCAGCGCCAGCTTCGACCGCGCCGCTGACCTCGGCGTTGACCCGAATACCTTCTTGTAGTTGAGCGACCCGCATCTCGTTCCCGCGACCAGCGTGTTTCCCTGACGGAAACGCCGGCATTCACTTGAGAACTTCCGCGCAAGGCAGCCTGGCCGCCCCGACGGACCCCCGAAACAAAACGATTTGATTCCCGAAAACACGCCGGCCGGAAAGCCCCGGTGCCCGGCAAACGGCGGCGCGTGGTACCCGCGCCTGCCGCGGTCCACCCCCCAAAGGGTGGATTTTCAAATTTGAAACAGAGTGTGACAAGTCGCCGTGGGGCCGTCAATCCGGAATCTCGGGCGGCCCCTGGCGATCTGTCGCATCGACGCGACGCGCCGCGGCGGGCTGAGGCCCCAAGCGGTGTCGTCACGGTCGCGTCATGGCGACGCATGGCCAGATCAAGCCATCCAGCCTGTGCTGGCTGGCGACGCGGCGGTGCTAGCGTTGCTGTTTAGCAACTCCAGCCAGCCTGGAGCATGTCAGAGCGCCACCATCTCGAAATCTTCCTTGCGCGCGCCGCATTCCGGGCAGGTCCAGTTGATGGGCACGTCTTCCCATTTGGTGCCGGGGGCAATGCCGTCTTCGGGCGCGCCGGTAGCTTCGTCGTAAATCCAGCCGCAGATCAGGCACATCCAGGTCTTGTATTCCATAACGGTCCAGTCACTCTCCATTAAAATTCAGGGCCAGATGGTACCGAATCGGCGCCGCCGGCGCCAGCCGGGCTAGCAGGATTCGGGCCAAATACGCCGTGTTCGCGCACGTTACCGCGTAAATGCCTCGCATTTGAGCCTTTTTGCCGGCATCTTCAAGGTAACTTGCTGCCTGTTAGAACGCGTTTCTCCCGCTTTTGATTTCACGCAAAGCCATGTCTCGTAACCAGCAGCTCTTCGACCGCGCACAGCAAACCATTCCGGGCGGCGTCAATTCGCCCGTGCGCGCCTTCCGCTCGGTGGGCGGCACGCCCCGCTTCATCACGCGCGCCGAAGGCGCTTACATGTGGGACGCCGACGGCCAGCGCTACATCGACTATATCGGCTCCTGGGGCCCGATGATCGTCGGCCATGCCCACCCCGAAGTGGTGCGCGCGGTGCAGGAGACCTCGGCCCACAGCTTCTCGTTCGGCGCGCCGACCGAGGCCGAGATCGAGATGGCCGAGGAAATCTGCAAGCTGGTGCCGTCGATCGAGCAGGTGCGCCTGGTTTCCTCCGGCACCGAGGCCACCATGAGCGCGCTGCGCCTGGCGCGCGGCTTCACCAAGCGCGACCTGATCGTGAAGTTCGAGGGCTGCTACCACGGCCATGCCGACAGCCTGCTGGTCAAGGCGGGTTCCGGCCTGCTGACCTTTGCCGACACCACCAAGAACGCGCCCTCCTCGGCCGGCGTGCCCGCCGACGTGACCAAGCACACCATGGTGCTGGAGTACAACAACGTCGAGCAGCTCGAGCAAGCCTTTATCAAGCACGCCGGTGAGATCGCCGCGGTGATCGTGGAGCCGGTGGCCGGCAACATGAACCTGGTGCGCGCAAGCGATGCGTTCCTGCAAGCCATGCGCTCGCTGTGCACCAAGCATGGCGCCGTGCTGATCTTCGACGAGGTGATGACCGGCTTTCGCGTAGCGCTGGGCGGCGCGCAGGCGCATTACGGCATCACGCCGGACCTGACCTGCCTGGGCAAGGTGATCGGCGGCGGCATGCCGGCGGCGGCCTTTGGCGGGCGGCGCGACATCATGGCCTGCCTGGCGCCGCTGGGCGCCGTGTACCAGGCCGGCACGCTGTCGGGCAACCCGCTGGCGGTGGCGGCCGGGCTGACCACCCTCAAGCTGATCCAGGCACCGGGCTTCCATGACCGCCTTGCCGCGCAAACCCGCAAGCTGGCCGACGGCCTGGCCGCGGCCGCGGCTGATGCCGGCGTGCCGTTCGCGGCGGATGCCATCGGCGGCATGTTCGGCCTGTACTTCCGCGAGGGCGTGCCGGGCAGCTTTGCTGAAGTCACGCAGTGCGATACCGCGCGCTTCAACCGCTTCTTCCACGCCATGCTGGATGCCGGCGTCTACCTGGCGCCGTCCGCCTTTGAGGCGGGCTTCGTCTCGGCGCAGCACGACGACGCGATCCTCGCCACTACCATCGAAGCCGCCCGCAAGGCTTTCGCGGCATGAGGGCTTGTGTTGTTGGTCATTGAACTGCACTTCAAGGTCAAAGGCTGAAAGTCAAAGGCAGTTTCACCTCCCCTGCGGGGAGGCGACCTACTTTCTTGTCTCGCCAAGAAAGTAGGCAA